>NZ_PKGG01000504.1:0-700 GCF_046480465.1 Arthrospira sp. PCC 8006 | reverse complement strand
GAGAGGGTGGCTAATTGACAAATTCGAGTATTTGATTGGCGGTAATTTGTGGTTGTTCGAGGTGGGGAACATGACCGCATTTGTCAATCCAGATAAGTTGACTGTTAGGGATAGCGGTTCGGAATTTATGGGCATCTTTGGTTCCCAAGATTTTGTCATTTTTGCCCCATAAAATTAAGGTGGGTTGTTGAATAGTATTTAAGCGATCGCCAAAAGCACCATAACCGCCACTTTTGGTAAACTCAATTAAACCGCGATTCCATAATGGTGATTGTAGATGCCACGCCGCGCATAACTGAGCATCACGGGAGGCGAGGCTTTTGTCAAAATAGGCGTTTTCGCTGATACTTTGGCGAACTTTAGGTTGTCGCAGAAATTCGGTGGCGAGATAGTCGAAGGGTGGAAATAAAAACTTGCCAGCGATAGGACCTTTATTGATTCCGGCACTATCAATAAGGACTAGAGATTGTACGGCTTGGGGATGATTGAGGGTAAAGTCGATGGCGGTAGCGCCTCCCATAGAAGCGCCAACTAAGATAACTGGTTGATTGATGGTAGATTGCCAGAAGGCGTAGAGATGGGCTAAGATATGAGTAGGATTAACGGTTAAATAAGGCGATCGCTGTGTAAAGCCAAAGCCGAATAGATCGACGGCCCAGGTTTCGGTGGAATTAGCTAATAGTGGTAAGAGTCGGCGAAA
>NZ_PKGG01000363.1:0-3140 GCF_046480465.1 Arthrospira sp. PCC 8006 | reverse complement strand
AAGCCTTTCTACCAMATTATCCAATAGCAGGCGATAGGGAGTCTCCACCCCAAACCCCTGGCTGCGACTGGAGAAAATCAATAGCCCCCGCCAAGGTCGGCTCACCTCATATTGTCCCAGA
This sequence comes from Arthrospira sp. PCC 8006, assembly GCF_046480465.1. Taxonomy (NCBI): domain Bacteria; kingdom Bacillati; phylum Cyanobacteriota; class Cyanophyceae; order Oscillatoriales; family Microcoleaceae; genus Arthrospira; species Arthrospira sp. PCC 8006. The sequence goes on along the minus strand of NZ_PKGG01000363.1, from coordinate 3,019 downwards.
TACATAAACACTTCCCGAAAAAAGCGGCCATAGAATCCCCTATCAGGCTGCATTTGSGCTTCCACGAACACCAAGGGCAAATCTGGGTTATCATCCCCCACAGGGGTAAATAAGCCATCAATACGCTGTTCCTGTTCTTTGACCACCGGAGCGCTATAATCAAATTGGCAGTCCATGGGAATGCCAGGAACTAACTCAGCAATCAGTTCCGGTTGCCATAGRAAAATGCGATAAAATAGTTTGTCAGTTTTCATMTKTTGGGACGGGGTTGGTGCTGAGTCAAACTTGATTACGGCTGAAAAGATTGTATCATATCAGAGCAGCCCATACCACATCAAGAAACCTTGTCATCATTTATCAATGCCCGAAATTGAATCTTTCACCACCCCCGTCGTTTTACTCATCTTTAGGCGACCAGATACCACCCAAAAAGTGTTTGATGTAATTCGCCAAGTCAAGCCTCAGCAGTTACTGGTGATTGCTGATGGTCCCGAACCCGGCAATGATTTAGAAGCCCAAAAATGCGCCCAAACTCGCGCCATTATTGATAGGGTTGATTGGGATTGTCAAGTTTTAACCAACTACTCGGATTCTAACTTAGGTTGTAAACAGCGAGTTGCCAGTGGACTCAATTGGGTGTTTGGTTTAGTGGAAGAAGCGATTATCTTAGAAGATGACTGTATCCCCGACATCAGTTTTTTTCAATTTTGCCAACAGTTATTAATCCGCTATCGTGATGATCACCAAATTTTCCAAATTACCGGAGAAAATACCCACGGCTATCAATCGGCAAATTCCAGCTATTATTTTTCCCAGTATAGCTTTTATTGGGGATGGGCGACATGGCGGCGAGCTTGGCGGTTATTTGACCCGGATTTAAAGTCTTGGCTAACGGAGTGCGATCGCCATTGGTTAAGGGATTTATTGGGAAGTCAAGAACGCGCCGAATATTGGGCAGAAATCTTTGATTTAACCTCCAATGGTTTTAACTCATGGGGATGGGCTTGGACGTTTACTTGTTTGATAAATAAAGGTTTATCTATCATTCCCAATCATAACTTAATTTCTAATGTTGGTTTTGGCGCAGATGCAGCCCATACTACCTGGGAAGTTGATGAAATCGCTAATTTACCCACTCAATCAATCAGCTTTCCCCTCAAACACCCCACCGCCGTTACCATCAATATGGAAGCCGAAACCGTGATTGATAAAATGCGGTTTACTGGTCGCAAATATATCAGAACCATGCGCCAAACAGCCATGGATTTAAGCCAGCAAGGACAGCATAAAACAGCTTTAGATATTTGGGAAAAATGTATTAAGTTGCGACCGGATTTAAGCGAGTTTTACTATCAAAAAGCCTGCTGCTTAGAGAAAATGGGTAATTCTCAACAGGCGATACAATGCCTGCATCAGTTATTAAAATCCCATCCCGAACACCAACCAGCAAAATCATTCTTAAATACCCTCATCAAAAAATATCAGAGTTCGTCCCCATTACCCCATCAAAATCAACAGCAGCGTTTTTTGGTTTACACCATGGGAAAAGTGGGTTCAACTTCCATTTCCACATCTTTAAAAAACCATAGTTCACAGGTCTATGATATTCATTTCTTAGAGGAAACATATCTACAAAAAAATATGCACAAAGGGCATTGTATAGATGGCTATTTTGTGTTAAAAAACTGGTTAGGAGAACCATTAAAAATTATTTCACTGGTCAGAAATCCCATTGCTGTCAATATTAGTGGCTTTTTTCAAAACCTCGATACATATTACCCCCATTTAAGCCCAGAACAAATCCTACAGTTGAGTATTGAAGAACTGATTAATAAATTTTGGACATTAGACCTCAACTATCCCCTAATTTGGTTTGATAGAGAGTTCAAGAAATGCTTAAATTTTGATATTTACAGCCAGCCTTTTTCATTATTAGGATGGCAAACCTACTTACATGAATCTTACCATATTTTGATTATGCAAGCGGAACTAATGGATAGCCAAAAACAGGAGGTTATCCGAATGTTTACAGGTATCAGCAACTTTCACCTAGAAAACCAAAATCTTAGTTCCCAGAAGTGGTATAGTCACCTATTTAAAGAGTTTAAGGAAAAACTGGTGCTTCCGGGAGACTATTTAGACAAGATGTTAAATTCTCAGTTTACAAAGCACTTTTATAGACCGTCACAAATTCAGGAATTTTATAAATTCTGAAGCACAAAAACAGGTTGTTCATCAGAAAAAACTACCATATATACCATATATACCATATATAATTGAAAATTTACTGGAAATTATCTATCCTAAATTGTAGTAAGTTTTATCTAAGTAAGGTAAGTTAGTCAACTCCAAAAACCTTTCCCATTTATCTTAAATTCTGTCAGTTCAGGCCATTCATTGTTTATTATTTTCTTCAAAATCAAACTTTTCTCCCTCTTTTCTCTTGTGATAGATAACATAATTTCCAAGGTTTTTCTACAGTTATAAATCGAAACAGTATCAAATGCTGGGTCAGATTCAATGACGACCTGTGAGTGCCATGCTGCCATCCTAAACTCCCATAAAAACAGAGACTTAATATCAATTAAACTTTGACATTGCATGATGTTGGTAATTCTGTCAAATTCTTCAAACTTACGAATCACTTCAGCAATATACTCTGGTCGATGATTTGAGCTACCAATTAAATATAGATAAGCTAAATCCTTAGCAGACAAGATAGGAAATTTTGTGTTTTTATAAAACTCCCTCCCAATTCCTGAAACATTAGAACGCACATGAATTAAATTTGCACTCTGAGAAAATTTTTGATAATAAACAAATGCCACGCTTCTGATATGGGAATAATATGTATTATTATTCAAAATACTTAAAAACTCTTGCTCTTCTTTAGGATATTGACTTAAATATAAAATCTCATGTGATAAGCCAAATTTATGGGCTAGGTTTTCAGCTACCATTTTATCATATTTATCAGTGTCAACACTATTTCTGTAGTAGGTAAAATATCTGACATTAC
>NZ_PKGG01000066.1:0-24889 GCF_046480465.1 Arthrospira sp. PCC 8006 | reverse complement strand
CACATCAGGAGCCGTATTAAGGGAAACTTTCACGGATGGTTCTGAATGGGAGGGGATGGTGGTGACTCCATTCTCGACCCCTAACATATAGCGTGCGAGACGTTTAGGAGTGAAATAGGGCTGCAATGCCTGAAATAACCTCCTAGTGGGACTTCCACCCCTTGGTGGAATATAAGGGATTCGCACCCCTGACCATCCCATAACTATCTATGTGTCTCAACATCTGGCTTCGACAACCAGATAAGGCAGAGAGACTCAAGGTCAAGACTGAGCGAAAAAAAAGAGGGAAGTTGTGAACCCCTTGAGTATAACGTAAGGTTGAGAGTAACGGCGGTAGCCACCCCCAATTTGAGGATTCACACTCAACGGGTTGAAGCGGGGAACGGAAGGCGTAATAGAGGAACCTACCTCTCACTCGAGCACTGCCAACCATCCATGATTAGGGAAACCGAATGTCCGGCTTGAACCATTGTAATGCGTCAGTAGCGAAATAGGTTGATACGCTGCGCTCAAAAGGGCGAGGGAAAAAAAGTAGGAGGCTGCTATAACTACCTACACAGACCTTTAAAAGTACCCCGGTGGATAGGACAAATCTAAAGATGGAATGCCCGCATAGATGGAACGTTTAAACCCCTCATTGGCTCTCAAGTGGCGGGATGTACCCGTGGAGTAGTGAAAAGTGTAAGCGTATGCCTTTAAGGGGAAAGGATGTGATTGAAAGCTAATGCCTAACTGTAATGGTTAGGATATGCCCACTAATCACGGTGTGGATATAGAGACCGCGATAAGTAAGAGTTTAATGGCAGCGAGTTGAAAGACTAACGCAAGCATATAGCTTTGAAAGTTGAGGTCATAAAGCAGGGGGTTGTAACCCTGTTCCCAGTGACAAAAGGGGTATCTACATCAGGAGCCGTGTGCTGGGAAACTCGCGAGCACGGTTTGGAATGGGAGGGGTAGGCTGTGAAGTTTATCTCGACCCCTAACAAAATGCTCTTACCGTGAACCATGATTACCTACTGTCCAAAACTCATTGTCCAAGCWGCCTAAAAAGAGACCTGAAACAATGGCTCAAAGCRGGTGTGCTAGATAACGGTGTATTTGAGGATACAGAAGCAGGGACACCCCAGGGAGGGGTAATAAGTCCAATACTCGCCAACATCGCACTGTTGGGAATGGAAAGGTTAGTTAAAGAAATGTATCCCAATAAAGGAACAACCACCCAGGTGAACCTTATAAGATATGCCGATGATTTTGTGGTCATCTCAAAAGACTTAAAAATCATCGAACAGTGCCAAACTGCAATTTCTGAATGGTTAGAACCTGTAGGACTAGAAATTAAACCAGAAAAAACTCGAATTTGTCACACACTCAATCCTATTGAGTATAACGGCAAGATTGAGGAACCGGGGTTTAATTTTCTATGATTCAATATCAGGCAATATCCGGTAGGAAAATATAAATCTGGGAAAACATGGGGAAGAGGAAGCCGATTAATCGGTCACAAAACCCATATTAAACCCAGNTAAAAAAGCAGTTGCCCATACAGAAGTGATTAAAGGTGTAATAKAACAACATAAAACAGCACCTCAGTCAGCCCTGATTAGCAGACTAAACCCGATTATCCGAGGATGGTGAAACTATTATTCAGCGGTAGTCTCAACCGAGACATTCAACAAACTAGACAACATAGTTTGGCAAATGATACGGGCATGGACAGTGTCAAGATGCGGAAAGGCAAGCCATGAAAAGCTAAGGAATTACTTCAGAAATGGAACAGTTAAACTTAGCAATGGGAAAGAAAGACACGAAAATTGGATGTTCCAAACCAAAGATGGGTTACATCTATTCAAACACAACTGGACTCCAATTGTCAGACATACCTTAATACGCCCTGACGCAACACYWTAYGACGGAAATTGGACCTACTGGGCAACCAGGAAAGGACGAGCAATCGATACGCCAAATAGGGTAGCAAAACTACTCAAAAAGCAAAAAGGTAGATGTACCTGGTGTGGGCAATTCTTTACCCCATCAGATTTAATTGAAATAGACCACATTGTACCTAGAAGCCAAGGCGGAAAGGATGACTACAAGAATCTTCAATTATTACATCGCCATTGTCACGACGATAAAACAGCTCTTGATGAAGAGATGATGCTGTACTCTTAACAAGGAGACGGTCAAACTAGGAGCCGTATGAGGTGAAAGTCTCAAGTACGGTTTTGAATGGGAGGGGTAGACCGTGAGGTTTATCTCGACCCCTAATCTTTTGTTTCTCGGCTTCTTCGATGATGTATCTGCGTTGGTTGCCAACGGTACGAACGGCTTTAATTGCGCCGAGTTTTTCCCATCTTCGCCAGGTGGCAACGCTGGGTGTAACATATTTTGGCACTTTAACTCCGGTTATTGTGGTGGTTTGCATAGTACAAGGTTTTGGGTTTGTGTGTAGGTTTGAGGAAGTTTTTTGTTACTAGCAAGCACGTCGAGGAATTTCTACAATCTGGTCACTCCGAGTCCAACCCGCCATATAAATAGACCCATCAAGGCCGGTGGTGAGGGCATTGCCATAAGATCTAGAATAATTGCCTCCCAACAGTCTTGTCCATACCAGAGTCCCATCGGGTTCATATTTGACAATAAAGCTATCAGTACCACTCTGATTGATTTCTCCATTCAGGTCCTCTCTAGTAGAACCTGTTATATAAATAGACCCATCAAGGCCGGTGGTGAGGGCATTGCCACCAGTTCCATAACTGGTTTCCAGTAGCCAGGTCTGGCTGAACTCTGGTGGCGTTGAAATCTGTACTGTTAGCAGTTGTTCTCCTACCGAGATTAATTCCCTATCATCGGTTACAGGATTTATATCATTCGATGACTCAATCATCTGGGTATCCCCCTCAATGAATTGAGGCGATTTTTACTGCTGAGATTTTGCGGCAATTTCGCCTGTTGACACTCCCCGCTCTGAAGAGACGGGGATTCTTGGATCACCGAGACCACTTAAACTAGATTCCTTGCGTCGTCTAGCCCAGAGGTGGGACTCTCCCCAAGCGTTACTTTCGGTATGCCCTACCGTAGTTGCATTTCTGCCAATCCTGTTTAGATTGAAGCAAATATACTTCAAAAACTGATTTGTCTAGTTCCTGTGAATCTTTTACCTGCTGCCTGGAGGAAGCTAGAACAATGCAGCAAAACCGCATAGATTCAATGGTCAAGGTTCAGTGTACGCCTTGAGGCAACAAGGTTTTTTAAGTGGTTGGTTACCTCGCACCACTACAATCCGTGTAGCATTTATCTAGTAAGCGTGTCAAGTCAAACAGCGATGTTGTTCGAGAGTTGATCAGGTCTTGGGCTGACGGGCACTAAAGTACCCGTGTCGCCTTTCATCCTTGCTCTCTTGAGACAAGGTTTTCATGCTCCAGTGCTGTTCGTATAATCTCACCTACCCAGATTGGCAAGCTGCTAATCTGTAGCACCGGGCGGCTTTATTCATAAAGTCGTGAGTAATTCAGAATTTACAGGGGAGGCGCGCCCCCGCCATTAACAATTAATAATTATTACACATTTATCATAATTCCTCTTGACAAATCTCCTAACTTGACGTATCCTATAACAATGGTAAACCGTGCTGCCATATATAGTATAATCAGAGGTCTATGGTAAATTTTCCCTGCCCTAGGATGGGGTTTTTAGCCACCGCCAAGATTTGTATGAGCCTAGATCTGCAACCAGAAAACCATTAAAGTTAATTGAAAGCCGATTATCAATTATCCAGATGAATAATAAACAGGTACTAATCACTGGCGGAACTGGGGGACTAGGTTTAGGAGTGACCCCCCTAGTGCTTAACCAAAAAGCTAAGGTCACGATACCCTATCGCAGTGAAGCAGAAGTCGATCGCCTTAAAGGTATCCTTTCGGCCACGGACTTTGAGCAAATTCGGTTTGTGGCGGTCGATCTCACGGACGAAAACGCGGTTAGTAAACTGATTAATGATATGGGTCGGGTTGATGTTCTGATTCATCTAGTGGGGGGTTTCTCCATGGGGGCTACCCACGAATATAGCTATGATAGCTGGAAACAAGACATAGACCTTAACTTAAATACCACATTCCTTGTATGCAAGCACAGCCTAGGGAAAATGCGAGAAAATAACTACGGTAGAATCGTGACGGTAGGGAGTCGTGGCGCTATAGACCCAGCCGGACAATTAGCGGCTTACTGTGCTTCTAAGGCGGCGGTAGTGGCTTTAACTAAAGCGATCGCAGATGAAACCAAAAACACCAATATCACCGCCAACTGTGTGCTTCCCAGCGTCATTGACACCCCCAGCAACCGCGAAGCCATGGGTAGTGATAACGCTCACCAATGGGTAACACCCCAATCTTTAGGAGAGGTGATCTGCTTCTTAGCTTCAGAAGCCGCCAAAGACCTACGCGGTGCTGCTATTCCCGTCTACGGCAACATTTAAGCCTACATTCCCGTAGCGTCAGAAGCGACCATATCAAAACCCACCCAGATGGATATATTCTGACGCACCAGCACCACCTAGGTTTTTTAAGCCGTATCCAAAATGTCACCCTCAACTACAGCCTTTGGGTTTGACCCGCCACTTTTAGGGGGTGTTTGATGAATAGGAATCTCCACTCCCAATTCTGTTCCTTGGTGGGGGGTTGACCGACAAATCAATTGACCTTGATGCAGTTGGGTGATAATTTGATAACTAATTGATAACCCTAATCCCGTACCTTTCCCGACAGGTTTAGTCGTAAAAAACGGGTTAAAAATGTGAGGACAAACTTGGTCACAAATTCCTGAGCCATTATCTTTAATGGAAATCCTAATAGACTTGTGATCAATGAGTTGGGTAGAAATTATAATTTGGCTAGAATGTGGGGAGTTGCGGTCTGGGGGTGGTTTTTGGTCGGATTCTACTAAAGCATCGATCGCATTACTAATCAAGTTCATAAATACCTGATTAAGTTTACCTGGATAACATTCTATTAAAGGTAAGTTGCCATAGTCTCGTATCACCTCTATTTTACCAGATTTTAAGGGAGTTTCTAACCGATTTCGTAAAATCACTAAGGTGCTTTCAATACCTTCGTGAATATCCACCGCTTTGCACCCCGACTCATCCAACCGGGAGAAATTGCGTAGGGATTTAACAATCTTTAAAATCCGTTGAGTACCTGTACGCATGGAATCTAACAAATTATCTAAATCCTCTACCAGAAAATCCAGATCTATTTCTTCTTTAAATTGTTCAATTGTCGGGGATGATTCTGGATATGCTGTTTGATACATCTGCACTAGCTGCAATAAAGTCTCAATATATTCTTCAGCATGAGCTAAATTGCCATCAATAAAAGTAACCGGGTTATTAATTTCATGAGCGAGTCCGGCTACTAATTGACCGAGACTCGACATTTTTTCGGTTTGTATTAACTGAAGTTGAGTATTTTTTAATTGACGAAATGCCTCTTCTAATTCCTGGTTTTTGAGGACTAATGCGGCTTCAACTTGTTTCCGATTGTGAATTTCTTGGCTGAGTTGATCAATTTTTTCATTTAAGACTGTAAAATCTAAATTGGCGGCTGAACGATTTTCTAAACGCAGTAAAATCAAAGCCGGAGATTCATGGGAAGCTGGTTGAATTATGGCTCCCTCGGCACGATAAGTTAAAGGGTCATTATTAGGGAGGATAAAGGTTAATGAACCCAAGGATAATTGACGAGATCTGGCGCAAGTTTTCAAATATTCAAGAACTTGATCAGGGGGGTTATCAACAAGTTCTAATAAATTCTTACCCTGTAAATCTTTACTGCGACAATTCAGAATTTTTGTAAATGGACGATTTGCCATTAAAATCTCACCGTTAACTGTAGCCAAAATTAACGGCTCTGGCAAGACACGAGCCACCTCTAAAAACTGCTCAGGTGTCATAATGTTTTAGATTCTAAAATACTCCCTACCTTCGGCATCTTCGGCATCTTCGGTGGGTTGAAGATAAACAACTACTCGACAGCCTGAATGACCTTGAGCAATAGTTTCCTGTAATTCTACTTTGGCATAACCGAGATTATCAGCGGCAATTGAGCCAAATACATTAGAGGTCATCATACACATAGAAGGACGATTTAAGACCTTATCTCCAAAAGGACAAGCTCTATTTCCAAAAACTATTTTTTCGTCGTCTTCTTCGATGACATAAAAATCGCCGTTAATGCGTCGCTTGAGGTCCACCAAAACTTGAGCGACTTGTGAACGGGAGAGTCGAGAAAGTTGCAGGGCTGATTTATAATGGTGATCAATGGCTCTACCCATTGACTGACCGACAACGCTGATAAAACCGGATGCTTCTTCTAAGCCGACAACGTTTTCCAGTGTCCCAGCGAGTTCTCTGATTAAGGTACGGAGAAAAATATCTCGTTCCAGGGGAATATCTAACTCCGTGAAAGATTGGTTGTTATCAGGGGATGAATGGGTAAGATTACTCATATTCCTGTGATTTGGTTAAGACTGATGTGCTTATTGACGTGACCCTAGGGAGATTATCGCATAAATAACTTGTATATGTCCACCGCTGAGATATTTATGCTGACCGGGTGGCTGGAGGAACAGAGATTGATTATGATTAGGGGGTTGATGAATGTTTTAGGTATGGGAACTGCCGATATATTTAAACTTCCAGAGACAACCGGATATAAAATTAGTAAAAATATGAGCCATAATGGGCACGACTAGGTTGCCTGTAACTAAGGCACTATAGCCTAAAATTACTCCGACTAGGGTAGCCCAAATAATGTAAGGCCACTGTTGGGATCCGCTGAAATGGAGTAAACCAAAACAGATGCTAGAAACGACTAAACCGAGGGGATTAAGTCCAATGGCGGCGAAAATAACACCCCGAAATAGTAACTCTTCACTGAGACCGGGAAGCAATCCCAACCAAATTAAATCAGGCCAGATTAAGGGGGTGAGAATTAGTTTTAAATAAATATCGGCACTGCGACTATAAGCTGGCCAAAGACGATAGAGAATTGCACTAGCGCCAGTAATTCCTACACCGATCGCTAATCCTTGAATTATCCCTAAAGCGGTTATTTCGACAGGTAAGATATAAAAATCACCAAAGAAAGACACGACTTTAGCAATGACTAGCAAAAATAGGGCGGTCCCCCCCATAGCGATTAAAATTTGGGTGCGGGTAAAGGATTCAAATTCTGGCTGATTGGGAATTTTTTCCACGATATTAGGGCTGGAGTATGGTTCTGTTAAGGGGTGTGCAGTCGATTGAGAGTTGTTAGATGGGGTCTGAGGGCTTGATGATTAACTCCCTGTTGCCATGTTACCAAAACTCCGATCGCCTCTAAATAGGATTTTACCGGGACAGTCTTAATACCGATCGCCTCTGGGGGAGTTGCCATAGTGGTGCCATTTTCGGCTACGGTGATAATCCGTGTGGGGGTATTGGCAAAACTGAGGATAGCACTACCACCACAGGCGGTTTCTGGAACTACTACTGCATCAACTTGATGGGCCCAGATGCTATCAGGTGCTGTCAAAGGAGACTGGACATATTGGGGGGCACGACTCAACCCGGCTAATACACAGGGAAGGAATGTATAGCCTATTTCCTCGGCGGCTGATCGGGGTGATAAATGGGGGTCAAGGGGTAAGGGTAGGAGGGCGGGAGCGTGGGCGCAGGGGATGCGAAAATGTCGGACAATGAGATGGCTAATAATGGCTTCGGCTCCGGCGAGAGGATCAACACCCTGTCCCTGTCGATACTGGGTGAGAGCCACACTGCCTTGATCATCTGGAAATCTGGCCACTACAGCGATCGCCTCGGCTCCGGCTTGCTCAATCAACTTTTGTGCCCCCCGCAGTAAACTATCTGGGTTGCCAATGGTTCCCCAAGAAGCACCAGAGGGGGCTATTCTTAGCTCTACGTTGAGGGGAGCATCGGTAATGACATAATCAGTCATATTGATGCCCAGAGTCGCTCTAGCGCCATCTGCAGCCTGTAGGTGTCGCAGTTGCAATTCTGGTTCCATACCGCGATCGAGTAATAGTCCCACCCGGTTGCTGTGGACCGGCTGGAGTCCCCAACACCCCGCCGCCATTTGGTCTAGGGCATATCCTTCCACATAGAGAGCATTGGGTATAGACCAGTACAACTGAGCGCCGTTGAGGACGTTGGGATGGGTGATTAAGGTGTCACAGACTCCAGATAGCGATCGAGCAATGGGTAAGGCATCCCCTGCATAGCCACCCAAATCGGCCCCTACTCCGGTAGGGACTATCATTACCACGGTAAAGGGGCGAGCCATGATTGTCTATTGTGGCTGACCGGGATGGTCGCCTGTGGTGACAACTGCTTCTACATGGGCGATTGGGCGGTTAGTATCTACTTTGGTAATCGCCCACCGCAGGGGCTGGCCCCGATTTTCTAATTCGGTGGCGATCGCCTCTTGTAAAGCCTTTGGGGATTCAGTTAAATCGATTTCAGCAGTAATAAAGTGGGTAGTCATTTCTCGTAAATACAAAAATTCTATGAACTTGCACCAAATTGGCGCTGATAGACTTCTTCTTCCTTTCCGGTTTCCACCTTCAAATCTGAGCGAGGATGGGCTATACACAGCAATACATAGCCTTGTGCTTGCAGATCTGGACTCAACCCCATTCCCTCACTCTGATCAACTTCTCCTTCTAGGATTTTAGCAGCACAGGTGGTACAAACTCCAGCATTGCAGGAATTTGGTAAACTAAACCCCGCTTCTTCCGCTACTTGCAGGATATACTTATCCGACGGCACATCAATCTGATGAATTTGGCCCTCGTGGTGAATCTCCACCCTATAGGTGTTAGACATGATTGGGTTAATACTCCTTCGACAATTTTGAACAATCAATTTATAGTTTACAATGACCGGGGGAAATAGATCTCCGATTATTTGCTCAACCTAACCATTCAGGATAATAGTACCAGCGGGATTAACTTTCTCTATTGCAAGTTTAGGTAAAATTATTGGTCTGTGTTTATAGAGCAATTCCCGGTTTTTGTTATAAACTTTTAGCGTTCAACTCAGAAACCTTGTAGATTGACTTTTGGTCATTATCATCTATAGGTTAAACCTCAGTTCCCTCGATTGTGCTTTGACCTTCTTACCTAATCTGGGTATGGCTCCCGGTGTATCCCTGTCAAGTTCAATAATTGGTCTAGCATTAACAGATGAATCGATTTGATAGTCAACTTTGGAGACGATTTCTCACCATCGCACAACCGTTTTTTTACCCCCTAGGACCTGGTAGTGGCAGGGTGTTTTTGTTGCTGATGTTTCTGCTGCTGGTGTTCTTGTTTGGGGTGGCTTTTGTGTTGGTCTCAGCGGTGACTTTTGCTAGTCAATTGCTGTTTCCTGATTTTTTTAATCGCATCGCTCCCGGCTTATTGGAAACTATACAAGGGGTGATTAATTCTCCCTATATTATAGTAGTCGCTTTGATGCTGGTTGTACCAGCCATGGTATTCTACTTCTATCGCCGTCAGTGTTTGACTCGCTGGAAACCTTGGGCTTTTTTGAGTATCCTGCTATTTATTTCTCTGGCTGTTAGTGGCTTAAATGTCATTATTAGCTATGTGGGAAACTTTTTCATGACCGCTCTCTCCGAGAGAAATGAGGAGGAATTTTGGCGGTTTCTGTTTGTTTATGCTGGTGTATTTGTGGTGGGTACTCCCATCGTGGTTCTCTATGGTTACACCCGCGATCGCCTCGGGAACTATTGGAGAAAATGGTTAACTAATCGGTTTCTGGATAATTATTTTAACAATCGCTCCTACTATGAAATAGACTCCAATAAAGATATAGATAACCCTGACCAACGTATCTCTGAAGATATTCGAGCTTTTACGATTACTAGCCTCCGATTTTTACTGATTATTTTGGGCGCAGTAATTGATGTAATTTCCTTCACCGGGATTCTCTGGTCTATTTCCAAACAATTGTCGCTGTTCCTGTTGGTTTATGCCCTATTTGGTACAGGGGTCACGGTGTTATTAGGTCGCCGCTTAATTACTCTGAATTTTAATCAGCTTAAACTAGAGGCAAATTTCCGTTATGGTTTAGTTCATGTCCGCGACAATGCCGAATCTATCGCCTTCTATCAGGGAGAAGACCGCGAATCTCAGCAGGTCAAAAAACGCTTTTTCCAAGCCTTTCACAATTTTAATCTGCTCATTGGGTGGCAGCGAAATGTTGATTATTTCACGACTGGCTATCGCTATATTGTGATTATTTTACCCTCTCTGATTATGGCTCCTCTTTATTTTTCTGAACAGGTCAGATTTGGAGATATTACCCAGGCGGGTTTTGCCTTTTCTCAAGTATTAAGCGCTTTTTCGATTGTGGTTAGTCAAATTGAACCATTGAGTAGATTTGCGGCCGGTATTAATCGTTTGACTGGGTTCTCGGAAGTCTTGGAAGTTGGCGATCGCACCCCCACTGGTCAACCTCAAATTGACCTCAAGGTTGACTCTCCTTTGGAGGTGAAAAATCTCACCTTAGAAACTCCGAATTATCAGAAAAAATTGGTGCGGGATTTATCCCTAGAGTTAGCACCAGGTCAGGGTTTATTAATTGTTGGTCAAAGTGGTGTCGGGAAAAGTTCCCTATTACGGGCGATCGCTGGTTTGTGGCGATCGGGAACTGGGGTGCTAGTCCGTCCGCCACTTAGTGAAATGTTATTTCTCCCCCAACGTCCTTATATGATCCTGGGAACCTTGCGAGAACAATTACTCTATCCTAACTCCCATATCAGCATCGACGACACCGAATTAGAATCCGTTTTGAAACTCGTTAATCTGGGTGATTTAAGCGATCGCGTTGGTAGCTTTGATATAGAATTGGATTGGGCTAATATTCTCTCCCTCGGAGAACAGCAACGCCTCGCCTTTGGTCGTCTGTTGCTCACTCAACCTCGCTATGCTATCCTTGATGAAGCCACTAGCGCCCTTGATATGAAAAATGAGGAGTTGCTTTATCAAAAACTCAACCAGATGAAAACTACCTACGTTAGTGTCGGACATCGGATGAGTTTACTGCGATACCATCACCAAGTTTTAGAGTTGATGGAAGACCAAAAATGGCGTTTAATCTCCACACAGGAATATGAAGCAGATATGAATTTATTTGCTCGATAGTCTCCCTTTTTAACCACCCCTTCTTCTGATTGGGCTGTGGTTATCCGGGGGGTGTTTCTTCGAGGGACTCATAAAAGCGACAWTGATCGCAGGGTCCCTGGGGATTTACCGCACAGCGAAATAATTCCGATCGCGCATTAAACCGACAACTAGCATCCCCTATTACCCAATGTCCATTGACTAAACTCCTCTCCTGGGGTTCCTCAGCAGACTGTACATATAGAGCAATTTTGCTGAGGCGGTAACGACCTGATTTTAAATGATAACGGTGTCGGCGTTCCAAAACTGCATAGGTTTGACCCTCTAAAACCAAATAATGGCCAGGTTGGGGAGTCCAATCAAAGCAGACATTTCCTAGGGACTTACGCGGCTCGGTTAAAATTACTTCCGTTGGTAGTGAATATGATTCCATGAATTTCCCCAATTTTCACAAAACACCTGCCCAATTGTATCTTAAAATCTGCTCCCATAATCTCCATGCGGATTGATCCACTTTTCTGGTAAAATGTCAAGCTGCCTAAGTGGTCTGCTCACCCCCCCACTACCATCTCTGAAAATTCCCCGAAATCCCCAATTATCCAAGATTTCAGCCGATCGCTAACTGTGATGTTCACAGGCGGGAGTTTGATATTTGCCTATTTCATGTCAAGATAAAAAACTGTCTGTTCTAGTGAGTGTCGCTGGGTGGTAGCACAACTATCGCAGCCACTTCTGTAGGCATTTTTACCGAAATACATGAGTGGGAATTTATGAAAGTCGGCGATCGTGTTCGCGTCAAAGAGTCTGTTATTATCTATGTCAATCCCGAACACCGCAATCAACCTTCTGATGCTAAGGGATTGGAGGGGGAAATTGTATCCATCCTAACAGACTGGAATGGTAGAACTATTACCCCTAATCTGCCTGTTATAGTACAGTTTAACCCCAAGTTTAAGGTTCACTTCAGAGAGGAGGAGTTAGAAGTGATTGAGGACAGTTAGAAACCATCTGGGGAATTATTGGGGACAAAGAGACATCAGTTCACCGTTTCTTGGGTCCCTCACCCCGGCGGCTTTAGTGGCGACCCCGCCAAAACCACCCCAGCAGGTTAAAATCACCTAGCATTTTCTGCATCTCTTGACGGTGGCGATCGGCTGTTTCATAATACCACTGGCAATAGCGATCGAAATCTTCACGATATTCGACTTCCTGATAAAATTCCCGGGTGGTCGTGGTAGCTTCTAATGCTTCGATGATTTCCCCTGGGGGTGGCGGCGCTTGCGGAATTATGTGTTCCCAGTTCAAGTGCATAATCTTTCTGGCTAAGGTTGACTTTTCCGTACATCAAGCAGGGGTCGCTGTTAGTAAAATCCAGGCGATCGCTAAACCGATCACCACAAACAGCCTTAACATCACCCCTAGGAGTGATTTAACTCCTTTACCTGCGTTTAATTTTTCTCTCACCGATCTGGGTCAAATCTCGCTTAAATTCAGCTAAAAATACCCGTGATATAATATCACGGTTTATAATTATTTGTCAACCTATGGAAGAAAAAAACTGCCCCGGCTTTCACCAGAGCAGTTTTCAATTAGAACTCAGAAGTTACTTAGTATCCTAAACGGAACTTTATTTAGCCTGAGCGACTTCCATGATATCATCAACCAAAACGCCAGACTCTTCCATCTTGCCAATGTCCAGGATGGTCTTAATCACAGAGTCGGGGTTCAAACTCATCGAGTCAATACCCAACTCAACTAAGAACCGAGCAAATTCGGGATAGTCACTAGGCGCTTGACCACAAATACCAATCTTGCGATTATATTTCTTAGCTGCTTTAATGGCGATCGTAACCATCCGACGTACCGCTTCGTTGCGTTCGTCAAAGATATGAGCCACCAGTGCGGAGTCACGGTCTAAGCCTAGAGTTAACTGAGTCAAGTCATTCGATCCGATGGAGAAGCCATCGAACACTTGAGCGAACTCATCAGCAAAGATGACATTACTCGGCAATTCGCACATCACATAAACCTGGAGGCCATTTTCGCCCCGTTTCAGGCCATATTTCTCCATTTCAGCCAAGACCTTCCGGCCTTCATCAGGAGTCCGACAGAAGGGAATCATCGGCACCACATTCGTCAGACCCATTTCGTCGCGCACCCGTTTCAGAGCCACACATTCCAGACCGTAGGCTTCCCGGTAGTTGGGGTCGTAGTAACGGGATGCACCCCGCCAGCCGATCATCGGGTTTTCTTCTTTCGGTTCAAACTGACGACCACCTAACAGGTTCGCGTATTCGTTACTCTTGAAGTCCGACATCCGCACAATCACTGGGTTCGGATAGAAAGCCGCTGCGATCGTGCCAATACCATGAGCCAGTTTATCAACAAAGAAGTCCGGCTTGTGGTCATAGAGTTTGGTCAGTTCGCTAATTTCCCGCTTAACTGATTCATCTTCGAGTTGGTCATACTTGAGTAGCGCCAAGGGGTGAGCCTTAATATGATTAGCGATAATAAACTCAAGACGAGCCAAACCTACACCATCGCAGGGAATAGATGCCAAACCGAAGGCCTCTTCGGGGTTCCCCACATTCATCAGAATTTTAGTGCGGGTCTTGGGTAAGTTGTCCAGAACAGTTTCGTTCACATCAAAAGGTACTAACCCTTCATACACCCGTCCTTCTTCCCCTTCCGAACAGGAAACCGTAATTTCTTGTCCGGTCTTGACCGCTTGGGTAGCATCTCCGCAACCAACGATCGCCGGAATACCCATTTCACGAGCAATAATCGCCGCGTGACAAGTCCGACCGCCAGCGTTAGTAACAATAGCACTGGAACGCTTCATAATCGGTTCCCAGTCAGGGTCAGTCTTGTTGGTAACTAACACTTCTCCCGGTTGAAAATCATCAATCCGGTGTACATCCATAATCACCCGTGCTTTACCCTGACCGATCATTTCACCAACTGCACGACCGCGAGACAGCACGTTGCTGGTGCCATTGAGTTTGTAAGACCGCAGGACGCTGCCGGATTTTTGGGATTGTACCGTTTCTGGACGTGCTTGGACGATGAACAGTTCACCTGTGATACCATCTTTCGCCCACTCAATATCCATAGGTGTATAGCACCCACGAACTGTTGAGTAGTGATTTTCGATGATAACCGCCCATTCAGCCAGCTTCAGGATTTCATCATCTGTAATACAGAACTTCTCGCGTTCGGAAACTGGGACGCTTACGTTTTTGGTGAGTTTCGTGCCACCAATGTCGTAAACCATCTTGAGTTCTTTTGTTCCCAAGCGTTTCTCTAGGATAGGACGGAATCCTTGTTTCAGAGTAGGCTTGAATACAAAGTATTCATCAGGGTTAACTGCACCTTGTACCACGTTTTCGCCTAAACCATAGGCAGCCGTCACTAGGGCAGCATTCTTAAAGCCTGTTTCTGTGTCAATGGAGAACATGACACCCGAAGAGGCTAGGTCAGACCTAACCATTCTTTGTACACCCACCGACAAGGCAACATCGAAGTGATCAAAGCCTTTAATTGTCCGGTAGGAAATCGCCCGATCTGTAAAGATGGAAGCAAAACACTTATGGCAAGATTTTAAAACCGTATCTTCCCCATAAACATTCAAGTATGTTTCTTGCTGACCTGCAAAACTCGCATCAGGTAAATCTTCTGCTGTAGCACTAGACCGCACCGCTACGTCAACATCACTGGCATAGCGTTTGCATTCTTCTTTATAATCTGAATCGAACTTCTCACAGAATTCTGCTGAAGTCGCGTAACGTTCACACAGTTTCCTGTAATACTTAACAATTTCTTCTTCAAGTTCTGGAGGGAAGGGAGTATCTAGGATCAAAGCGCGAGCCTGCTTACCCCGCTGCCGCAGGTTCGGCATATCTTCCACATCTAGATCCGAGAACAGTTCGCGTAGTTTGACTTCTAAGCCCGCTTTTTCCACAAAGTAGCGATAAGCGTAGGCTGTGGTAGCAAATCCCGTGGGAACGCTAACCCCTTTCGAGCCTAGCTGTTGAATCATCTCCCCTAGGGATGCGTTTTTTCCACCTACTAATGGAACATCGGCAATTCCTACTTCCTCAAACCACAGTACGAATGCTTTTTCTTTATTTTCAACCATTATGAAATTCCTCCAAACTTGAATAACAGTCTGGTAGAGAGTACAGCCACATCTTTTTACACTTTCAGAGGTGTCAGTATTACTGATACTCTGATTTTCATGTAAACAGACTATCTGGCAACAGGTATGGGAAACCTTATTGCTCCAAAACTCAGCATTTAGACTTAGTTAATTTTGGTCTGACTGTCGATCTACAGGCTGAGATTTTTTTCGTCACAGAGGGTTTTTTTCCCTCTGTTTATAGAGTATTACTTTCTATAAAAATTACAATATAGGTTACTAAACTTACCTTAGTTACCTAAAGTACCAAATTAATGCTATACTGGAGTTACAGCCGGTTATTAAAAAAGTTTAAAGCTGCTGTGGCGGTTTGGAACCACTAAAGTAAATCTTAAAATTTGTTAAAATGAAAGTTACAAAACATTGCGAAACCCCCCAAGCAGGCCCAATGTCAAGGGGTTCGGAAAACTCTACTGAGACCGAACAGCCTTGTCCTATAGAATATATATTGGATAGAATTAGTAGTAAGTGGTCTTTTTTAATTTTGCGGGAACTTTTGATAGATAACCGCCGCACTCATGAACTACAGGAAGCACTTCCGATTAGTACGAAAACCCTGACAATTCGGTTGAGGGAATTAGAAAAGTATGGTATGATAGAAAGAAAGGTTTATCCAGAAATACCCCCTAGGGTAGAATATTCTTTAACACCTAGGGGACGAAATATCAAGCCGGTCATTGATGCCCTACAACAGGCGGGAGAGGCTTGGTTATCTGATGAACAGGTAGTCGGAGGTAGTTAGACCTCGACTTTTACACCTCTCCAGAAGGCAATATAACCTTCAATATTTTGGGCTGCTGGTTTAGGGCTAGGATAGTACCAAGCAGCATCTTTGTTAAGTTCGCCTTCCACCTCTAGGGTATAGTAACTAGCAACGCCTTTCCAGCCACAGGTGGTGTGGGTGTCGCTATTTCGGAAGTATTCTTGTTTAATGGAGTCCGGGGGGAAATATTGATTACCTTCGACTACTTCACAATTATCGCTTTCGGCAATAACGACCCCATTCCAAATTGCTTTGGCCATAAATTTTTCCTAAACTCAAGTTTTGTCATGGCTTAATTATACATAGTTTTTGATGGTTGGTGAGGGGAGAACTTCTAACCTGCTTCTGAACAACAATTATGGTGTTGGCGTTGCAGATATTCTTCGACAGCGTCTACGGACATGGGTTTAGCGAGTAGATATCCTTGGACTGTTTGATATTTGAGGTTTTGTAGTTGTCTGAGTTGACCTGGAGTTTCGACCCCTTCGGCTACTAAGTTGATATCTAATGAATTAGCCATCAAGGCAATAGTTCGGACAATCTCCACACTTTTCTGGTCGCATTCTATATCAGTAATAAATGATTTGTCAACCTTGATAGTATCAAAGGGGAAATTTTGGAGGTAACTTAAAGATGAATAACCAGTGCCAAAATCATCTATACAGAGGTTAATTTTCCGAGATTTGATGTCTTTTAAGATGTCGGCAATATCTTCGGCATTATTCATTAAGGCGGTTTCGGTAATTTCGAGTTGAATTTGTTGGGGGGGAATTTCAGTTACTGCTAAGATATGATCAATTTGGCTTAATAAATTAGGCTGCATGAGTTGTACTACGGAAACATTAATGTTAACAAACATTGATTTGACCTGGGAAAATTGCGATCGCCACTGTTGAAATTGCCAGCAAGCCTGACCAAATACCCACATTCCCAAAGGAATGATAAAGCCGGTTTCTTCCGCCAAAGGGATAAATTCTAAGTTAGAAATAAGCTGAGAGTTATGATACCACCTAATCAGGGATTCAAACCCGACTATTTCCAAGGTATCAGCACTAAAAATGGGTTGATAATAAAGCTGAAAATGGCGCTCATTAAAATCTCGTCGCATTTGATTATCTAACTCTAGCTGACGACTAGCATAGGCTTTAAATTCGGGATTAAATATGGTATAACCAGTATTGGGAGAACGGCGACATTGATGAACAGCTAATTCTGCGGCTTGTAAGAGTTGTTCGGGATTACCACCACAGTCATAACTAAAAGCCAAGCCCATTTTGACCTGTTTAAATATTTCGTGTTCTTCTAAATGAAATGGTTGGATAAACAGATTACTAATATAATTGAGAATTTTATGAGCTGATGCCAAGTCTCCTATTTGTTCCAAGAGAATTATAAACTCATCAGCCATACCGACTCTAGCAATCATGACAGCATCAGGAAGATAGGTAGTCAGGCGGTTAGTAATAGCGATTAATAGCTGTTCTGAAAATTCATATCCTAGGGTATATTTAATAGATTTAAAGTGAACAACATCTAGGTGAATAACTGCAAATTGATGATGCATATCAGATGCCTTAAATAAATACTCTAACTTTTCCAACAATATAGACCGCAAGGGTAGTTTAGTGAGGGAGTCATATTGCATGGCATTTTTCAGTTGTTTTTGCAGGGTTATATATTCATTAATTTTGTTTAAAATAATCAGGTATTGTATGGTTTTTGTGGATGCGTTTTTATGGCTTATTTCTATTAGCGATCGCTCATAATTGTTAATGAGTTTATATAATAGAAGGCTGGTAATGGCGATAAATATTAAGCCTTTGAATGTAGCCAGATAAGTGAACTGGCTATAATTACCAATCAAAGTTTCTATAGCCTGATCAGAAATCAGTATCCAGACCGTGCCAATAGCAGCGTAACTGAGGACTATTCGACGAGGGAGGTCTTTGGTTAATGTATGTATATTCATGGTCAAAGCCATTGAGAAAGTAAACATCAGAGTAGAGTTGGTGAAAGCGGCACAGCTCACCATTATGGGGTTTCACCCATTAATAATATTCTATCTGAGATGCTACAATGTCCGGTGTTTATGGAATTAATGGGAGTGACAATGTGTGCCTAGATTCGCTTGAATAGCAGTAATTGCTACTGTATTAACAATATCGGTGACGGTGCAACCGCGACTCAAATCATTAACGGGTTTTTTCAATCCCTGCAAAATTGGTCCGATCGCCACAGCATTAGCCGATCGCTGTACAGCCTTGTAAGTATTATTTCCCGTATTCAAATCAGGAAAAATAAAAACGGTGGCACGACCAGCCACCTGACTATCAGGTAGCTTAGTTTTAGCGACAGTCTCATCAATAGCAGCATCATACTGGATCGGGCCTTCAATTTTCAAGTCGGGGCGCAGTTGACGGGCGATCGAAGTAGCTTGCTTAACCTTTTCGACATCCTCACCCTGTCCCGATTCTCCAGTAGAATAAGACAACATAGCCACCCTAGGTTCAATGCCAAACATTTGAGCAGTCAAAGCGGAACTGATAGCAATATCAGCCAATTGTTGAGGATTAGGATTAGGATTTACGGCACAGTCGCCATAAACCAAAATCCGATCTTCCAACGCCATTAAAAAGACACTAGAGACAATAGAAGTGCCGGGACTGGTGCGAATAAACTCCAAAGCGGGGCGGATCGTGTGACCGGTGGTGTGGACTGCTCCTGACACCATACCATCAGCGTGCCCCTTATAAACCATCATGGTGCCAAAATAGCTAACATCGAGCATGACATCATAGGCTCCGTCTTTAGCAATACCCTTATGTTTACGGAGATTAAAATAGGTTTCGGCATAGTCTTCATACCATGGAGAACTGGCTGGATCAATAATCTGGACTTGGGATAAATTCAAACCGAGAGCGGCAATACGTCCGCGAATTTCTGGTTCGGAACCTAATAAGGTAATATCTGCGACTCCCCGCCGCCACAAAATCTCAGCGGCCTGTAAAATCCGATCTTCGCGTCCTTCGGGTAGAACAATATGCTGTCGATTAGCTTTAGCCCTTTGAATCAATTGATACTCAAACATGATGGGAGTCATACGGGAGGGACGAGAAAGCTGTATGCGCTCCTCAATTTGAGCCAAGTTGACATGAGTTTCAAATAACCCCAAAGCTGAGGCAATTTTGCGATCGTTGTCCGGGGTAATCGCACCATGTACCCGGTCTACATTCATGGCGGTTTCGTAGGTATCAGTATTAACTGTAATAATGGGAACTGTCCAATTACGACATCCATCAATGAGGGTTTGGATGGTGGTTGGTAGTGCAAGACCGCCACTAAGGATAATTCCGGCAACATTAGGATAGTTCTCAGAAGTGGCTGCGGCGAGACAGGCGAGAATAATATCAGATCGATCGCCTGGGGTAATAATTAAGCTACCTTCTTGGAGGTATTTGAGGAAATTGGGAACTTGCATGGCGGCGACGCGCAAATCAAAAACCTCGCGGTTAAGGCGATCGTCCGATGCGCCATAGATTTGTTTACCGCCGAGTTTCTGGGCAATTTCGGCGACTGTGGGTTTAGCTAAAATGGGTTCTTCTGGAATGACAAATAGGGGATCTGGAAATTTCCAGAGGGTTTTCACCTGTTCGATAATTGCGGGAACATTGTGGTTATCGACGCGGTTAACTACGGTAGCGGCGATCGTGCAACCTTCCTCAATAAAGGCTTCTCGTTCGGCTAATACGGCACTCATTAATTGATTGGGAGTTTTACCGCTACCGCTGGCGACAATCAAAATGGGACAACCTAGGTGATTGGCAAATCGGACGTTAAAATCAAACTCGAAGGCGGAAGCAATATCAGTAAAATCAGTGCCCTCGCAGACAACAAAATCACAATCTTGCTCAACGGCTTTATATTTTTCGATGACTTGCTTAATCACTTCATCATAGCGACCCTCAGCAATCAAATTTTGAGCTTCTTCGTGGGTGAGAGCATAGTAAGATTCATAGGGTAAGGCTTGGTGTAGGCGGCTGCGAACTAATTGGATATCTCTGTCAGGAGTGGTGCGACTACGGATAATGGGACGGAAAAAGCCCAATTTTTGAATTCGTTTGGAAAGCAATTCTATGATTCCGAGTACGACCAGGGATTTGCCACTTCCGGGTTCAATGGTAGCAATGTACAGGTTCTCAGCCACTCGTTTTCACTCCTAATTATGTCTGGTTGATTTAGGGAGTCGAATGCTCCTCTCCTATGCTATACCAATAAAAAGTGACCCGATCTGTGGGGGGAGAAAGACCGGGTGAATGGGAATTATGGATTAGGGGGCTTAGGGAGCCAGTTTAGCGCCATTTGGCGATCAGTTGGGCGGGTTTACTGGGGTCTCCGCTCAATTCTACTCCTCGGTCATTGGCTGCTAGGTGACGCAGGATTTTATATAGGGTTTCTACCTGTTCCTGGGCATCTATTTTCGCGGCTAAGTCGGATATAGAAATACCTTGGCTATGGCCGCGTAGGACTTGTAAACCTTGATGTTGTAACTCTAGGACTTGGGCGGCGGCTTTTTTCCCGGCTTCGACTCCGGGTTGGTGATAGGCGTTGATGTTGACTAGGGAGGCGTATAAACTGACAGCACGTTCATAGAGAGCGACCAGAGCGCCTACGGTGTACGGATTTACTTCGGTAATAGTTACGGTAATGGAGTCTCGTTGGTTGTCGTACAGAGCCTCTCGTGTGCCTTGTAGGAAGCCTGAGAGATAGTCTCCGGCGGTGACTCCGGGTTCTATTTCTGGGGATGGTTTTTGGCGATC
Organism: Arthrospira sp. PCC 8006; assembly: GCF_046480465.1. NCBI lineage: Bacteria > Bacillati > Cyanobacteriota > Cyanophyceae > Oscillatoriales > Microcoleaceae > Arthrospira > Arthrospira sp. PCC 8006. The sequence goes on along the minus strand of NZ_PKGG01000066.1, from coordinate 3,930 downwards.
GCGTAGGACTTCGATAAAGGTGGCGAAGAAGTTAGGAACCCCATCTCGAAGCTGTTGGACGTAGGCGTGTTGGTCTGTGGAACCTTTGTTACCGTAGACGGAGATACCTTGGTTGACGATGTTTCCCTCTAGGTCTTTTTCTTTTCCCAAGGATTCCATGACTAATTGTTGCAGATAACGGCTCAAGAGTATGAGTCTGTCCTTGTAGGGGAGAATTACCATATCTTTTTGACCACGGCCACCTCCGACGGCATACCAAGATAGGGCCAGCAGGGCGGCGGGGTTGGTTTTGATATCGGGTTGGCGGGTGGCGATATCCATGGTTTTTGCCCCTTGGAGTAGGGCATGAATATCTATGCCTTGTAGGGCGGCCGGAAGTAGTCCTACGGCTGACATTTCGGAGGTGCGACCACCGATCCAGTCTTCCATGGGGAAGGTTTCTAACCATCCTTGGCTGGTGGCTTCTTGGTAGAGTTTACTACCGATTTGGGTAGTGGCGATCGCTTGATCGCGAAAGTGGAGGTTTTGGTTGAGTAATGCTTGTTTAACTTCCATCATGCCGTTACGGGGTTCTGGGGTGCCGCCGGATTTGGAAATTACTAAGATTAGGGTACTCTTTAGGCGATCGCCTAGTCGTTGCAGAATCCGATCTATGCCATCGGGGTCACTATTATCGATAAAGTGGATGTTGATCAGTGGGTAGTCTGGGGCTAAAGCATCAGCCACAAATTGTGGTCCTAGGGCTGATCCTCCAATACCAATGGAGAGTAAATCTGTAAATTTTTCGGCTTGGGGGGGTTTAATCTCACCCTTATGGACTTTAGCGACAAAGGTTTCTATTTTGTTAACTGTGTCGATAATTTGCTGTTTGATTTGGGGAGTAGGCGCTAACTCCGGGTTTCGCAGCCAATAATGGCCTACCATTCGCTGTTCATCTGGATTAGCGATCGCCCCACCTTCGAGGGCTTCCATATCTCGAAATGCCCCGTCAAATTTGGGCTTCATGGCTTCCAGAAAAGCCTGATCAAACCTAATTCGACTGATATCGAGGTACAGTCCTATTTCTTCGTGGTAGTACAGCCAGTCTTGGTATCTTTGCCAGAGTGTGATGGCATCCATAATCACTGTTTCCCCGCTATGTACAAGTTGCCAGTCGAGAACATCTATGAGGGTTTAACGGCTTTTACCCTTCCGCAATTGATTGATAGAGCCTTATCTATCAGGAGATATTCTACAACAGTTTTGACATACTCACCGCTGCTTTAGCCGTGGTCTTCAATGCTGGGTTTTGATACCTAAGTAGTCTGACAACCCCTCTGAGTCCGTTTAGGGTCGTCTCGCCCCGTGCCTATCTTATCCGTATACCGTAAGCCTGTGTTGCTATGTCCTTCTAGGACGGGGCTTGAAACTCCCATCTTTGGTCAAACATTAAACATGGGGTTTAGGCAGAATTCTCATAAACTTGACTATTTGGCCCGTCATCTCTAGGCCGATTAAATAGCGATCGACCGTGAATCGATAAAAAATGCCAGTGGAACCCACCGCGCGAAATTCGGGCAATTCTTGTAAGCGATTAATTTGGGGAAACTTGACGAAAACGATTTGATAAACTCGCCAATAGGCATCAGTGTCTAAGGCAGTTAAGTCTTGTAAAAAAGAGCGTGCATAACGAACTTCAACATTCACGACATAACCAATATCAAATGCTTTCTATATCGGGATTGAAGCCATGGGAGGCTAGGGGGACACGCCCATAATCAAAATACAGCACTTGTAGGGCTTCTTCTCTGGTTAAGGCATCTCCTGGTCTTAATTTTTGATGGGCATCATCAATGGCTTTTACCATGAAAGCATCCTCATAGAGGGGGGTAAGAAACTCCCAGGCAGTGGTGAGGTCTTCGTCTGATATTCCTTCTATTAAACGGTGTAGTTTCTTTCTCAAAGATATCATGACTGTGGCCTCCCTTTCCATGATTTCAATCTACCAGAAAACTATGAAAGTTGATCATAATACCAGCCCAAACCGGATGCCCACACTACCTGAGTAGTTATTGAATTATATTGTAGTGGGAGCATCAATTAACAATTAACTATAAAAACTGAATCAGGAAACTGGCAAGGCCATTAGCACCTTTGGGTAATACCCCGCAAAGAATCCATCAAGTTCTGATATTCAGGAGGATTAATCAAGCCTGAACTGTAAAACTGTGCTAAACAGCTATTTAGGGCATTAAATGCTGTTTCGCTATCAATCCAGGACTTGCCCCCAAGTAGTGCCTCTTCTGGAGTGGAGTAGTCGTTATTGGAAGTTAGATGGCCACCGTAGGGCAGGATAATCTGCCACTTCCAACGGTGACGGAAACTGAGGGTTGATATCAGTAGCCCATAATAATCCTTGTGCATTGATTTTTGTTACCTAGGCGACAAAACTTAATTTATTAGGGGTCGAGATAGACCTCACGGTCTACCCCTCCCATTCAAAACCGTACATGAGACTTTCACCTCATACGGCTCCTAGTTTGACCGTCTCCTTGTTAAGAGTACAGCATCATCTCTTCATCAAGAGCTGTTTTATCGTCGTGACAATGGCGGTGTAATAATTGAAGATTCTTGTAGTCATTCTTTCCGCCTTGGCTTCTAGGTACAATGTGGTCTATTTCAATTAAATCTGATGGGGTAAAGAATTGCCCACACCAGGTACATCTACCTTTTTGTTTTTTGAGTAGTTTTGCTACCCTAATTGGCGTGTCGATTGCTTGTCCTTTCCTGGTTGCCCAGTAAGTCCAATTTCCGTCGTATGGTGTTGCGTCAGGGCGTATTAGGGTATGTCTAACAATTGGAGTCCAATTGTGTTTGAATAGATGTAACCCATCTTTGGTTGGGAACAGCCAATTTTCGTGTCTTTCTTTCCCATTGCTAAGTTTAATTGTTCCATGTCTGAAATAATTACTTAGTTTTTCGTAACTTGCCCTTCCGCATCTTGATGCTGTCCATGCCCGTAACATTTGCCAAACTGTTTTGTTTAGCTTATTGAAGGTCTCTGTTGAGACTACCGCTGAATAATAATTTGACCATCCCCGAATAATCGGGTTTAGTTTACTAATCAAGGCTGATTGAGGTGCTGTTCTATGTTGTTTGATTACACCTTTTATCACTTCTATATGGGCTTTAACTGCTTTATGGCTGGGTTTTATGTGGGTTTTATGTCCGATTAATCKGCTTGTTTTTCCGCCTGTTTTCCCAGATTTGTATTTTCCTGCTGGATATTGCCTGATATTGAATCCTAGAAAGTCGAACCCTGGATTCTCTGTTTTACCGTCATACTCAATAGTTTTGAGTGTATGACAGATTCGAGTCTTTTCAGGTTTTATTTCTAGTCCTACAGGTTTTAGCCATTCAGAAATAGCAGTTTTGCACTGTTCAATGATTCCTAGTTCTTTTGAAATTACCACGAAATCATCGGCGTATCTTATGACTCTCGCATACGGGCGATTGTCTGTTTTCTTGGGATACAGTTTTTCAATTAACCTAATCATACCCAACAGTGCGATGTTGGCGAGTATTGGACTTATTACCCCTCCTTGGGGTGTCCCTGCTTCTGTATCCTCAAATACACCGTTATCTAGCACACCTGCTTTGAGCCATTGCTTCAGGTCTCTTTTTAGGTTGCTTGGACAATGAATTTTTGACAGTAGGTAGTCATGGTTCACGGTAAGAGCATTTCGTTATGGTCGAAAGGGAAGTCACCTTCCCCAACTCCACTTCAAAACCGTACTTGAGACTTTCATCTCATACGGCTCCTGATGTGGATACCCCTTTGTCAGTGGGAACAGGGCTACRACCCCCTGCTTTATGACCTCAACTTTCGGAGCTATATACACACGTAGTCATTAACTCGTTTTCGTCATAACACTCTTAGTTTTCGCGGTC
>NZ_PKGG01000344.1:0-3502 GCF_046480465.1 Arthrospira sp. PCC 8006 | reverse complement strand
AGCTCTTGATGAAAGAGATGTTGCTGTACTCTTAACAAAGAGACGGTCAAACTAGGAGCCGCATGAGGTGAAAGTCTCATGTACGGTTCTGCTGCTGAATGGGAGGGGTAGACCGTGAGGTTTATCTCGACCCCTAATTAACCCCTCTAATGCTCTGCCTATAAACAAGTGAGTAATGCTATTCACAAGGCAGTAGTGAAAAATGTAAGCGCATGCTTAGAGGGTGAAGGATGTGACCAGAAGCTAAAGCCCAATTGTCATGGTGGGGATATGCCCAATTGTCACGGTGTGGATATAGATACTACGGTCAGTAAGAGTATAATGGCGAGGACGAGTTTAAAGACTACGTGCTGCATATAGCTCTGAACATCGAAGTAAAAAGCAGGTCTGTTGATTCTGCTCCTTTGACAAAACAGGGTATCCACACCAGGAGCCGTATGAAGGGAAACTTTCACGTATGGTTCTGAATGGGAGGGGATGGTGGTGACTCCATTCTCGACCCCTAACATATAGCCAAATGCTCTTACCGTGAACCATGATTATCTACTGAACAAAATTCATTGTCCAAGCAACCTAAAGAAAGACCTGAAACAATGGCTTAAAGCAGGAGTGCTAGATAACGGCGTTTTCGATGATACAGAAACAGGGACACCCCAAGGAGGGGTAATAAGTCCAATACTCGCCAACATCGCACTGTTGGGAATGGCTAGGTTAATTGAAACAATGTATCCTAAGAAAAATAATAGGGCTCAAGCCACTACAATAAGATACGCCGATGATTTCGTAGTAATATCACCATCACTCGAAATTATTGAACAGTGCAAGACTGCTATTTCTGAATGGCTAAAACCTGTAGGACTAGAGATTAAACCTGAAAAGACTCGAATTTGTCACACACTCAAACCTATTGAGTATAATGGCAAAACAGAAGAACCCGGGTTTGATTTTCTCGGATTCAATATCAGGCAATACCCGGTAGGAAAATACAAGTCTGGGAAATTAGGGGGACGAAGGAAAGGTGGTTTTCTACTTAATAAAACCCCTAACAAAATGTTGGGATTCAAAACCCACATTAAACCCAGCAATAAAGCAGTTAAAGCCCATACAGAAGTGATTAAAGGTGTAATCAAACAACATAAAACAGCACCTCAATCAGCCCTGATAAACAAACTAAACCCGATTATTCGGGGATGGTCAAACTATTATTCAGGAGTCGTCTCATCAGAGACCTTCGGTAAGCTAGACAATATAATCTGGCAGATGTGACGGGCATGGACAGTATCAAGATGCGGAAAGGCAAGTTTACGAGAAGCTAGGAAACTATTTCAGACATGGAACAGTTAAACTTAGCAATGAGGTAGAAAGGCATGAATCTTGGTTATTCCAGACCAAGGATGGACACACACTATGGAAACATAGCTACACTCCGATTGTCAGACATACCACAATACGCCCTGAAGCAACACCATACGACGGAAATTGGACTTATTGGGCAACCAGAAAAGGACAAGTAATCGACACGCCAACAAGGGTAGCAAAACTACTCAAGAAGCAAAAAGGCAAGTGTACCTGGTGTGGGCAATACTTTACCCCATCAGACATAGTTGAAATAGACCACATTGTACCTCGAAGTCTCGGCGGAAAGGACGAATACAAGAATCTTCAACTACTACACCGCCACTGTCACGATGATAAGACGGCACTTGACAATGCCAACGCTGTATCCCTAACAATGGAGCAATCAGACTAGGAGCCGTATGATGGGAAACTATCACGTACGGTTTTGTATGGGAGGGGGAGAAGGTGACTTCTCTCTCGACACTACTAAGTTGCGACAATTTCCTTATTTTGGGGGAACCAAAGGGCATCATCAAAGTAATTCTTAACCGGAGTCTACCGCTGTGGAAGGACTGAAAAACCAGGTGATAGGTCGGCCAGTTATATTCTGGACAATCATGGATGATTGAATAGGATGATCTGTGAATTGACCCATCAAGAATTGTCAAGAGATGCAAAGGATTTTAAAGAAATTACATTTCTGAAATGCAAAATGTTAAGGTGAAGTTAAGCCCACACTATGATCGGGAGGGAGCTGTATGAAGCTTGTTATCCAGGGTAAAAATCTTGAAATTACCGATGCTATTCACGAGTATGTACAACAGAAAATTGCCAAAGCTGTTAGTCACTTTCAGCAATTGACAAACGAAGTGGATGTCCATTTATCTGTGGCTCGGAACCCTCGGATAAATCCAAGACAAACTGCTGAAGTCACGATTTATGCCAATGGCACAGTTATTCGTGCTCAAGAAAGCAGTGAAAATCTCTATGCCAGTATTGACCTAGTAGCAGATAAAATTGCTCGTCAATTGCGTAAGTACAAAGAAAAACGCATGGCGAAACAATATCAGCTTCCTAAGACTGGTGAAGTGGTTGCACAGAAGCCCATTGTTGATGATTTAATTGGCGATCGCACTGTGAAACTTCCAGAAGAAGTGGTGCGGACGAAATATTTTGCCATGCCTCCCATGAGCATTCAAGAAGCATTAGAACAGTTGCAGCTTATTGATCATGATTTTTATATGTTCCGTAATGCTGAAACTGATGAGATTAATGTAATCTATCAGCGATCGCATCATGGTGGTTATGGAGTCATCCAACCCCGCAATGGTAGCGTTCCGACCAGTAATGGTAAAACTGGTGCGGAATTGACAGAACGGGCTTCGACCTCTCCTTAAAGTAGGTAGGTGAAGCCACATAATATAGTTGACACTCCCATTAGGGTTAGTGGCGGGTTTCGCCTGTCGCGCCTGTCACCGGGGAGTTAGGCGGCGCGAGGGCTTGGTTTGAGGAATCAGGCCCTTAGTTAGTTGGGATTAATCAACCCACCCTTGGATAAAAGATTGACACTCCCCGGCCTAAAGGCGCGGGGATTCGCAGTTCTACGGGAGTCCAACGACTTTACCCTCACCGAGCTTCTTGACGGTAAGCCCTGCCGCTGCAATCCCTCGGTTCCGAATGACTTGGGCGGCGGCCACGTCGCGATTGGTGATGTAGCCGCACTCAGGACATTTATGAACCCGGATACTGAGGTCTTTCTTGACCGCTGTTGAGCATTGAGGGCACTCTTGACTGGTGCCTGCTGCTTCAACCTTGGCAAAATACACGCCACGCTTCCAGCACACCCATAGTAGGGGTCGAGAGAGATGTCACCATCTCCCCCTCCCATACAAAACCGTGCTTGAGACTTTCACCTCACACGGCTCGTAGGGTGCGTCACATCCAGATATAGCATTAGTCAAGGTGGTTAGGACGCAGCTGGGAGAACGGAATCCATGGCATCATCGAGAGAATCAAACTGCTCACGTGCAATGGCGAATGCGGGCTTTCAACCACGACCAACATTTCTCTATCTTGTTGAGGTCTGGCGAATAAGGTGGTAGATAGAGCAAACGGCATTGAGCCGCCTCCACTAGCTCAGGAATCCGTCCCCCTTTATGAAACG
>NZ_PKGG01000446.1:0-1545 GCF_046480465.1 Arthrospira sp. PCC 8006 | reverse complement strand
GTGGAATTAGGGCTAAAGCCTGGCGAGTTTCTTGTCCGACAATGCCATCGGGTCTTAATCCGCGATCGCTTTGAAATTGTCTAACTGCTTGTTGAGTTATCGGACCAAAATTGCCTAAATTAGGATTATTAAAATATCCCAATTCTCGGAGTCTAATCTGTAATTCGGCTACGTCCTGACCTCGGCTACCGCGCCTTAAAACTGGTGAGGTTGGATTTTGAGTAGGGGTGGCGCGGGCGACTATTTGAGTTTCTCGATTGGTGAGACTCTCAGCAGAGGCTACGGTCACTCCCGTTAATAATAAGGCGATCGCACAAGGGAGACCCAGCATCGACCGTCGGAGAAGGTTAACAGGTCGATAACCGCTAGAATATGATTTAGACTTGGTGATGCAACCGTGGTTATCCATAATCAATTAAGCATGGTTTTTCCCCGCTATCCTAGCGCATTTTGACCACTCAAAGATATGGTGCTACTGTGCCGATGAGTGGCCCTCTGAGCCACCCGGTTTCTGTGAAAATATCGGCATCCTCCCGGACATCTGGTTAAGAAACCCCATTTCTCAACCCATCCCGAAAGGTAGCACTTGGCTGACTTTTCCCGGATATACCCGGTCTGTTATAGCGCTTCTCATCTCTATAAGGTACAGCCCTCACCCCAAACCCCTCTCCCAGAAAGGGAGAGGGGCTTTGAAAAGTACCATCACAGTCTGGGAACTGCTATAACTCCCATTGGCTAGTAGGGGGGGGAACAATTCCATGGACCTATTCTCAGCAAATCGTCTGAGGTTATAGGGGTCGGGGTCGGGGTGATGAACTGCTGGCGATCGTATTTTTTTGACCCGGAATAAGATAGAATAAACCGGGCTTCTGAAATACCGTCTCAGTTGTCATTAACCTGATATCTAAGAAACCAAATTTATGAGTATAAATAACTGACAATATTAACCTAGTAAATAGTGAATAAGTCGTCTTCGCTAATGTCTATTCTCTTTCCATTAACTTCTAATTGAAAACCAGAAGCATCACTAGCTACACGAAATACTTTAACAATTGGGAGAACCTGTCCTGGAAATAATTGACTACTCGGTTCGATCCCTTTGTCCTTAAGCCATTGATTTATACTTAAGGTTTCTGAAAAATCATTGATTTCGTTATATTTCCGACCTTGGCTATCAATCAACTTATAGCTTGACCAGGTTATACTACCGGATTGGTTTCCTGTGTTTTTCATTTCTAACCCAACAACCGCCAGTTGACCGCCTTTTGACTCTACATTTTCCATAAAATCATTGCTAGGAACAATGCGATAGAGCATTTGAATGCCTGCAATTTTAACAGCACGATCATTCCTTACATTGATCCAAGTTTCTGTTGGGACCGGTTTTGCTACTGGTTTCGATTTTTGAGGTTCGGGCTTATGAGTGGATGCCGCTACAGACGTGGAAGATTTTGCCATATAGGTCTTGTCATTTTCTTCCGCCGTAACAGAAGATAATCCATTCAGAACCAAAACTAGAATAATGCTGGTAATACCATAATTCTT
>NZ_PKGG01000480.1:0-947 GCF_046480465.1 Arthrospira sp. PCC 8006 | reverse complement strand
CTATCGCCGTTACTCTCAACTTCATGCTATACTAGGTGGGTCACAACTCCCACCGTTCAAGCGTTCTGTCTTGACCTTGAGTCCCCTGCCTTGCTTAGATTTCTCTAAGCGTCGGGACATATAAACAGTTATGGGATGGTCAGGGAAGCGACTCCCTATATTCCACCAAGGGGTGGAAGTCCCACCGGGCAGTTATTTCGGGTATTGCAACCCTATGCGCGTGCCTGAACGTTTCGCGCCGCTTTTCTAAGCATAGCCTTTAACTCCCCAATCTTTTTAGGCATCGTTTGCACAGCGTCGGCATTGCCGCTCGCCACCTTTAATAAATCATAAAATACACTTACAGCGAGAGAACCCGCCACCCCAGCGATCCTAGCGTCAAAATACAGATTTTGTGCTTTTCATTCACTCAGCGATCGCCCCCTCCACCAACTTCTCCTGAATCAGTGCTGTTAACCGTTCCAGTCATCGACTCATCATCACCCGCCAACTTCAACGCTTGGGCTTTCAGAGCTTCGCTCACATAAAACCCAACCGATTCTAAAGAGTCAATCACCCCCTTAACCGAATCAATCATTCCCCTGTTCTTCGCTATAATTAAAATTCCCATAGTTCCTGTGATTTTCACCGCCAAGCGTTGAGCCACTTTCCGAGCTTGCAGATCATCCACAATCAATCGACCCAGATTTTGACTCATGACAATAAGTCAACCTCTGCGGCTAAATCATCAGGAGAATAGGCAAAGACAGGCACATGATAATGTCCCAAAATCTCCATAAATGGTCGTTGGGAATAACCCGCCACCTTTGCCGCTTGTCCAATCGAAAGCCTGCCCACCTCATAAAGCTTGATTGCCAGTAGTAGTTTCACTTCATCTGGCGAAAATTCAAACGGTAGTTCGAGCTTTAGTTCTTGCATAAACATGGTTTCATCCTCTGTATATTAAT
>NZ_PKGG01000430.1:0-1756 GCF_046480465.1 Arthrospira sp. PCC 8006 | reverse complement strand
TCACCCTCATCCCAATTTGTTTCACCAACGACTCCACCCGACCCCAACCAATCGATTGCCCCGCTTCCTGCCCAGCCTGGTAGTCTATAATCCTAGTCTGGTGATGCTTTAAGTAATTGATAAACCCCGTCGCTCCCCGACATGGCTCTGGGCGTAGATACTCAATTGCCTTCTGGGTCTCCCCTCGCCATAGCAGTGCTCGCATCTGCGACTGTTGAGCCGGTGTTCCTTGCACCTTGTTAGCATTTTCCATTATTAGATACCAAGTGCGAGACGTTTAGGCATGAAATAGAGCTGCAATGCTTGAAATAACTGCCTAGTGGGGACTTAAACCCCTTGGTTGAATATAAGAGGCTCGCCTCTGACCATCTCCATAACTGTTTATATGTCCCGACGCTTAGGAAACTGAGCAAGGCAGGGAGGGAACTCAAGGTCAAAAACAAACTAAGAAATTAGGGAGTAGAGAGTGACGGCGATAGCCACCCCCAGTTTCAGGATTCACAACCCGTCAGATTGAAGCGGGGAACGGAAGGCGTGATGTAGAACCTACTACTAAATGCGACCACTGCCAACCATCCATGATTAGGGAGACCGAATGTCCGGCTTGAACCACCGTAATTATAAAGTAGCGAAATAGGTTGATGCGCTGCGCTCAAAAGAGCAAGGGGAAAAGTAGGGGGCTTTGGTTACTACCTATACAGACCTTTAAAAGTACCCCGGTGGAAAGGATAAATCTAAAGATGGAATGCCCATATAAACGGAACGTTTTAAATCCTCCTAGACTCTGATTATCTGGTCGAGATATCAGTAGGGATAAGTGTAACCGCAAGTCTTAGAGGATGTGAGATGTGACCAGAAGCCAATGCCCAACTGTAATGGTAGGGATATGCTAACGGGTCACGGTTTGATTGTAAAGAAATAGAGCCTAGTAGGTGTACAGATGGCGATAGCGAGTTCAAAGAAAGGGTTTGGGAAACCAAAACTAATCAAGACTACGAACAACGCATGGAAGGCAATCCCATGGACTAAGGTTCAACGGAAAGTTTTTAAGCTCCAAAAGAGTATATTTCAAGCATATAAATCGGGACAGAATGCAAAGGTTAGAAGGTGGCAACGTCTATTGGTGAAATCATACTATGCCCGACTCTTAGCAGTGCGACGAGTGACTCAAGACAATCAAGGAAAAAGGACGGCTGGAGTAGACGGGGTTATCACAATCTCCCCTAAACAAAGACTGGAATTGACCGAGAAAATCAAAGGAAATCTCAAAGCAAAGGCACTTAGGAGAGTATGGATACCAAAACCTGGTAGGGATGAAAAAAGCGGGAATGGGAATACCCACAATCCAAGATAGAGCTAGGCAAGCCTTGGTTAAATCGGCACTTGAGCCCGAATGGGAATCAAGATTTGAAGGCACTAGCTACGGGTTCAGGCTAGGAAGGTCAGCCCACGACGCAATAACCAGAATTTACCAAAGTATTAACAAAGGTGAATACTATGTATTGGATGCAGGTGCGAGACGTTCGGGTATGAAATAGGGCTTAAATGCCCGAAACAACTACCCGGTGAGGATTCCAGCTCCGAATCTGGATATAAGGAGACCTCTCCTGAGCATCCTCATAACTGATTATATGTCCCGACGCTTAGGTAACTAAGCAAGGCAGGGAACTCAAGGTCATAAACGAACTGAGAAATCAGGGAGTAGAGAGTAACGGCTATAGCCACCCCCAGTTTTGGAAATCATAACGNCAGGATA
>NZ_PKGG01000202.1:0-9662 GCF_046480465.1 Arthrospira sp. PCC 8006 | reverse complement strand
GAGGATGGTCAGGAGTGCGCTCCTTATATCAAAATTCGGGGCTGTAATCCTCACCGGGTAGTGATTTCGGGCATTTCAGCCCTATTTCATACCCGAACGTCTCGCACCATACGCTTACATTTTTCACTACTGCCTGTGAGTAATATTGCTCACTTATTTATGGGCAGAGCATTAGAGGGGTTACAACGTTCCGTTTATACGGGCATTCCATCGTTAGATTTGTCCTATCCACCGGGGTACTTTTAAAAGTCTGTGAAGATGGTGTGTCGAAACCTCTTCTTTTCCCCTTGTTCTTTTGAACGCAGCGTATCAACCTATTTCGCTGCTTACTGATGACGGTGGTTCAAGCCAGACATTCGGTTTCCCTAATCATGGATGGTTGGCAGTGGTCGCATCTTGGTAGTGAGTTCTACCTCACGCCTTCCGTTCCCCGCTTCAATCCTGGAGTTATGATTTCCAAAACTGGGGGTGGCTAACGCCGTTACTCTCTACTCCCTGCTATATCATGGAGTCTACACTCTCCAATCAAAACAGTTTGTTTATGACCTTGAGTCCCCTGCCTTGTTTGGAAGGTTGTCTTTCCAAACGTTGGGACATATAAACAGTTATGGGGATGGTCAGGAGCGAGCTCCTTATATTCAACCAAGGGGCTGAAATTCCTACCAGGAGGTTATTTCGGGTATCTCAACCCTATTTCATGCCTGAACGTCTCGCACCAACATTATCAGAAAATTATAATAATATTTAGTATTTGAGACTTACAGCCATATAGTTATCTGTTGAGAGATTATATTCTCCAGGCGATCGCTATATAAATCCCCCCTTCCAGCTATAATCTAGCTAGGCTATTATTGACAACCCAGACACCTACATCTGTAGGAAATTACCCCCATTGATGAATGTCCTAGTATCCGATAGATAATGGCTAGAGTATTTCACCATAGTAATATTTGGGAAAAAATTGATGATGAACACACCTAATTTTTTGTCAATTCAATCCTGGAAACAGTCAGAATTTTGGCTGATGGCGATCGCCGGAGGTCTAATGTCAATTCACCTGACCCTAATTTATCATCGTAATAACGTCAGCTTTTTGGCATTAAGTCTCATGTTTTGGTTATCTGCCTTTTCTTTAGTATGGGATAAACGCCAGGAACTCGCCAAGCAAACCAGCAGCCCCTTAGCCACCTTATTAGGGATGCTAATAATTGCCATGGTTTTGCTAAAAAGTGCCACCCGTCCCACTTCCAACTGGTTAGGAGTTTCGCCATTTATATCAGCCATTGGCTGGAGTTTAATAGCTTCCGGTTTCAGTGGCTTTCGGGAATACTGGCGGGAACTAACAATCTTGTTTTTTCTAGGTGTTCCCAAAGTATTTATTTGGCCGTTGGTAGATATTTCAGGCATTACTGCTAAATTTGCCACCTTAATTTTATGGTACTCTGGGGCTGATGTTTCTCTGGATCAATTTAACGTCATGCTGCCCGATGGAGGGGTGAGTGTCAATATGGGATGTTCCGGGTTAGAAGGAATGTTTTACCTGTTAGGATTATCAGTGCTATTTATGGTGATGTTTCCCTTAGAAGGACTCTGGAAAAAAATTATTATTCCGGTGGTAGCAGTATTAATTAGTTTTGTAGTCAATGGATTTCGGATTGTCTTATTAGCTGTGCTGGCTAATGCCCACAAACACGCAGCAGTTTATTACTGGCACGTCGGAGAAGGTTCTCTGATATTTTCGATGATTTCCGTGGCATTGTTTGGCTGTTTTTGTTGGTTTATGATTAAACAGGATACACCACCAACTAATCAAGATACCCCCAGCCAATAAATTATGAAAATCTGGGAAAATGTGCGAATTTCATTACTTGTGCTAACATTTGGGGGAGTAGTTATAGTTCTAGGAAAATCAATCCTAGAACCCCATAAAACTACTGAGCAAGTTGTCGAACTCTTTACCTTTCCGGCGATCGTCCCTTTACCAGGATGGCAGCATCAGGAAAGTGAAGCACTGACAGAACCCTGGGGAAATATTTATCGTTATCAGCAGAATGATAAAATTMTACAGATAGAAATGCGATATGTTGATCATCCCCATCCCAATGAGAAACTGTTTCGCCAGTACGATCCAAGGGATGCTTCTGTTACGGCACAATTTCCGACACTAACTCGCACCAATAGTACAGGTTCCTATAGCCTTTCGGTTGACAATTCCCGTGTCTACCTTCGCTCTTGTATTAATCCAAGAGGTCCCAGTGCTATCACCTATGAACAGTTCATTCAAAACCGCTATACCTATGACTTACAGTTGTCCAGAATTATACCAGTTTTGATGGGAGAAGAACCCCTCAGAGATCACCGCTGTTTGTGGTCTCATTTATCACTGCCAATGTCCGATAATTATTTTGAGGAAACTTACCCAATTTTAGAGGAAGTTTGGCAAGTTTGGTATCAGTGGTGGCATCCTCGATTCCCTCAACTTGAGCGCTGATTATACCCCTTCTCAATTTACAACTTTTAAACCTATGACTCAATCTGAACAGCCTCTGAATGATAAAGTAGAGGTACTTTGGAAGTTTAGTTCTAACCTGTTAAAAACCATTCCTCCCCTGCGATCGGTGGGCTACGGGTTATTATTTTTATCAATGTTAGATTTGCTGACAATTATACTTCCTCCTCAATTGATGAACCCGGTTTGGGAGTTTCAAACTATGGGTGGGATTGTGGAAAGGTCTGCTGTTCCTCTCATTTCTCTGGTGTTTATTTTCTTTGGTGAACGCAATTTACGAGGTCGCTTTGAAGAACCTTTGTTAATGTTCATTTCTTGGTTTTCTTTACTGTTAGGTGTACTATTTATTTTAATGGTTCCCCTAGGAATTTTCAACACTCTCAGAATTGAGCAACAAAGCAGTGAGCAAATTGATAGTCAAGTGGAACAACGCATCACCGATATTCAAACGGTTCAGGAGCAGTTAGAACAGACGACATCAGAAGACCAAATGCGGGAACTTCTCAGCCGTCTGGATACCCAAGGACGCTCTCCTGAGATTCAAAACCGCGAACAGGTGAACCAAATTAAACAGGAGCTTTCTGGTTTTCTGTCTACTACGGCGCAAAGGACTCAAATTGAAGCAGAACAAACCCGCAGAAACCGCAGAATTACCCTGTTAAAAAATTCGGTTAAGTGGAATATAGGGGCTTTGGTTTCCGGTGTCTTATTTGTGACTATTTGGAGAGGAACTGCTTGGGCTAGGAAAAAAGTTTAAGCAGCTACTTAGCCACTATTAAACGGGGGAAGAACTAGGCGATCGCATTGGTATCAACTTGGAGGAAATCCGAGAAATTAGTGCGATCGCATCTTCTTCTAAAGACTGATAATTAGAAGGGAAAGGATAACGCCCCTGTCTATCAGGCTTCAGATAAACAAAATCACAGACAGCCCGCCGGAAATTAGTCTGATTATTAATCTTTAATTGGTCTATACATACTCCCGTCAGTGTAGCCTGCTCAAAATTTGCATGGAAGGCTAAAGCATTGGACAAATTTACTTCTTCGAGGTTGGCGCGAGTTAAATTAGCATTTTCCAGGTTAGCCGACCGTAAATCTGCACCTAATAAATTAGCTGTTAATAGATTAGCTTTACACCATTTAGTTTCACTGGCGATCGCTCCCATTAATTGCGATCGGTAAAGGTTTGCGCCACTGAAATTAGCACCCCGGAGATCCGCACCTCGGAAATCTACACCCACCAAATGA
Organism: Arthrospira sp. PCC 8006; assembly: GCF_046480465.1. NCBI lineage: Bacteria > Bacillati > Cyanobacteriota > Cyanophyceae > Oscillatoriales > Microcoleaceae > Arthrospira > Arthrospira sp. PCC 8006. The sequence goes on along the minus strand of NZ_PKGG01000202.1, from coordinate 5,906 downwards.
GCATTAGTAAAATTTACATTTCGCAAATCAGCACCTTTAAAACTCGACCCCTGTAAATAAGCTCCAGAAAAATCAGCCTCTTTCAAATAAGCCCCATCAAACTGAGCTTGATCTCCCTCAACCTTTGGGAAACTTCCCCTTAAACAATAGGCTCCTTTTAAATCCGTATCTGTCAGGTTAGCACCACTAAAATCAACCCCTTTGAGATACATTCCTTTGAGGTTAGCATTCATCATATCTGGGTCCACTTCTGGGTAATCTTCTCGCCATTTATTCCAAACGGCAACTCCTCGTCTCAAGCAGGTTAACTGTTCCTGGTTCACCACTGTTAAGCCACTCCCCCATGTAGGTTCTACTGAATATTCAGGAATTTGAAAAGTTGCTAATTTGGACATATATACCACCCTCAATTTCTGGGATTATTTGTATTTATAAAACATATCTGAGGCGATCATATCATCAATTTTATTGATATAAAAATCAATTATAGATGGTTGGAGATATCTATAGAGATCCATATCAATCTAATTTACACCTGAGCTAAATGGTATATGTACTTAATATTTTTGTCAGTGGTGTTAAGTTATCCTCATAATCTAATTTACACACTATAGAGTGTAGCACCATAAGGGCCCGAAAAACATCTACCTTGAGAATGATGATCACCTCAGATATAATTGCTACTATCGCTGACCTTCAATTAATCCTTACAGCCATGATTATACAGTTGTTAATATAATTTAAACTCATGTTAACCATAGCAAACAACCAGGTTAAACCGTAGCAGCCATAGCTAAATCAGCACCAGGTAGGGAATTGGGTAATTTTTCCTAAAAAGTGGGACTTTTTATTGACATTGCCTAAATCGATGATTAGACTGGTGTTAAATCCAGAAAAACCATAGCAGTCTGAGGGGTGCGTCACCCTACAGGGGCTTTGGTTACCAGCGATCGCATAGCCTGTGGGTAGCAGGTACTCTCCATCGTCATTTTGTGAGGAATTTCAAGATATGGAAGCTGTTCTGATTGGTGTTATCCTACTAGGATTAATATGGCGAACCGAACCCGCTCCAGCCAAAAAACCACCGCCTCCCAAGCGATTTTATGTTGACAAAAAAATTCTCAAAAGGGTTACCACTAACGGCAAATTCCCGGAAAACTGGGGCGACCCAGATGATGATTAGGATTTAATCACCAGTTAATTATACTCAGTGAATTATGAGTAATCAGACCAGATAAACTCTCAGAGATTTTGATTTTGTTCAGGGATAAATCAGCTTGATGGCGCTGCATTAAGCATCACTAAAATTACCCATAATTATTGAGATAATTAACCCGGTTAATCAGGTATTGGGTGCATCCAAAAACCGGGTTAATGTGAAGGTATGGGTTAATTAATCATCAGAAAGTAAACTAGCTAATAATGCTTTTTGGGCGTGCATTCGGTTTTCCGCCTGGTCCCAAACCCGCGATCGCACTCCTTCAATTACCCCATCAGTAATTTCCTCATCTCGATGAGCAGGTAAACAATGGAGAACGATCGCATCATCATCAGCCTTAGCTAATAGACTTTCATTGACCTGAAAAGGCATAAATAAAGGAATACGATCATCCGCCTCACTCTCCTGACCCATACTCGCCCAAACATCAGTATATAAGACATGAGATCCCTTGGCAGCTTCAGCCGGATCATCAGTAATAATCACCTCAGTTTTACCAGCAGCGATCGCCTTAGCCTGTTCGACAATTTCGGGATTTGGGGGATACTGAGAGGGGGTAGCAATTCTAATATTCATCCCCACCATAGCACAACCCAAGAGCAGGGAATGAGCCATATTATTAGCCCCATCCCCAAAATAAGTTAAAGTCAGTCCAGCCATGCGATTAAAACATTCCTGAACCGTCATCAAATCCGCCAAAACTTGACAAGGATGCTCCCGATCTGTGAGAGCATTAATTACCGGAATTTCCGCATAACTAGCAAAAGTTTCCAAATCCTTTTGTGCAAAAGTCCGAATAGCGATCGCATCTAAATATCGACCCAATACCCGCGCCGTATCAACCAAAGGTTCCCCCCGACTCACCTGAGTGACGCTAGGATTTAAATCAATTATATGTCCCCCCAATTGATACATAGCCACCGAGAAACTGACACGGGTGCGAGTCGAAGCCTTAGAAAACATCAACCCCAAAACCTTCCGTCGTTGTAGTTTCCGCATTCCCGACTTTAACTGAATTCCCAAAGATAACACCGAGTGCAATTCAGCCACAGTCAAATCAGCCAAACTCAGCAAATCTCGTCCTTTTAATGATTCCATAATTGCTCCTAATTATTTGAATATGGCGATCGCCCCATCAAGCAAATCACATCCCTGCTCAACCGTCTCAACTTTAGCCAGTTGTTCCCGCAGTTCATTTGCTCCTGGGAAACCTTTAGCATACCAAGTCATGTGTTTACGAGACTGATAAATACCACGCTGACCTTTGTACACCCAAAGTGCTTGTAAATGTTCCTTCGCACATTCTAAACGTTCAACCACTGTGGGCGCTGTCTTCATCTGGCCAGTTTTCAGGAAATAATCAATTTCCCCCACCAAAAACGGATAACCCAGAGTTCCCCGAGAACACATAACCCCATCAGCGCCAGTTTCCTGTAAACACTGAACCGCCGAGGACACCGAGACAATATCCCCATTAGCAATTACTGGAATTGATAAACTCTGCTTCACCCTAGCGATCCATTCCCAGTTAGCTTTCCCTGTATAGCCCTGAGCGCGAGTGCGTCCGTGAATAGTCAACATTTGCGCCCCCGCATCCTCCATGCGTTTGCTAAAATCTAAGATATTGATTTCGTCATCATCCCAACCTAAGCGAGTTTTGACAGTGATGGGAACTGATACAGCCTCGTTAAGCGATCGCACTATTTTCTCAGCGATTTCCGGTTGTCGTAACAGCGAAGAACCGCCGCCATTTTTAGTAATTTTATTCACCGGACAACCCATATTCACATCAATAGTATCCGCCCCTTCTTCCACAGCTTTTCGCGCCGCCTCCACCAAAAAATCCGGGCGACAATCAAATAATTGAATACTAATCGGACGTTCTCCCGGGTCAATTTCCATCAGAATTGGTAACTCCCGCACATGAATAATTTGGGAAGCGTGTACCATCTCTGTATACATCATCGAATTGGGRGCATAGCGCCTCACCAAGCGCCGAAATACCAAATCAGTCACCCCTGACAGAGGCGATTGTAACACCCTACTGTTTACCTCAAATTTGCCAATCTTTAGGGGTGAAGATAGCCGTTCTTTTAATTCAGGAGATAGGGCAGACATAGCCGGCATATAATTCAGGAAATCAAACTTTCATTATACACCAATATATAATAAACTGCCATCATTCATAAATCCTTGGGGAGTAATTTACCAGCCAGCCACAGACAACCGGGAGGGGGTTTCTGTTAGAGATGAGACCCCGTGGCTCAACCCCTACTTTGATGCTTTGAGGAGTCACCATACCAGATTACCATCACAATTGTTACAATTAATTGTTAGAATTTTATATCTTGTGGTTTACCATACCGCCATCATTCCCTGGAACCTCTAATTAGGAGAAATTACAGATGATTCAGATGCGTCAGCGTTCAACTCCGTGGATTCAACAAAAGTCACGTTTGATTATTGCTGGAATTGGTGCTTTTGGGGCTGCTATTACTTCCTATCTAACCATACAAGCACTACAGCAAGGACCCACTAGCTGTCCTACAGAAGGCTGTGAGAGTGTCCTAGATAGTCCCTATGCGGAAGTTTTTGGCTTACCTCTGGCTTTGTTTGGTTTTCTGGCTTATGTCTATATGATTGCTATGGCTGTCATCCCACTATTTATTAGTTCAGAAACTCAGAAAAATTTGCGGACTAAAGCCGAAAATTACACCTGGTTACTGATGTTTGTAGGAGCCTGTTCTATGGCTATTTTCAGTAGCTATTTGATGTATATCATGGCTTTTGAAATCCAATCGATTTGCTGGTTTTGTATAGGTTCGGCGATCGCCTCTTTCAGTCTATTGGTATTAACTATCATTGGCCGTAATTGGGATGATATCGGTCAACTGGTTTTTTTAGGTGTCATTGTGGCTATGGTGACTATAATTAGCACTCTGGCTATTTATGCTCCCATTAAAAATCCATCCCTCAGTGATGGGAGTCAAAATTCTTATAATATCACCTCAGCTTCTAATCCAGATAATATCTCCCTGGCTCAACATTTAACTAATGTGGGTGCTGTGATGTATGGTGCTTACTGGTGTAATTTCTGTCAACAACAAAAACAGTTATTTGGTCAACAAGCCATCAATTATCTTACCTATATTGAATGCGACCCCGCTGGAGAAAACCCCCAACCGGATCTGTGTCAAGCTAAGGGTATTCCCGGATATCCAGCTTGGGAAATTAACGGTGAATTACATCCGGGGTTAATCTCTTTAGAACGTTTAGCACAATTAAGTGGTTACACTGGTTCCCGGAATTTTGGTAATTCCTAAAAAAAGCAGCTTTTTCGGGTGCATCAGAATAGGTCAATCCCCATCATCACCAGATGGTTAAAAACTGACGCACCTGTGATTATGACTACCATCAATGACATTTAGTAGGGTGCGTCAGAATAGGTCAATCCTAATCATTACCCGATTCTTAAAAACTGACGCACCTGTGATTATGACTACCATCAATGACATTTAGTAGGGTGCGTCAGAATAGGTCAATCCTAGTCATTACCCGATTCTTAAAAACTGACGCACCGATAACCTGGGTTTAAAAACTGACGCACCGATAACTACCATCAATGACATTTAGTAGGGTGCGTCAGAATAGGTCAATCCTAATCATTACCCGATTCTTAAAAACTGACGCACCGATAACCTGGGTCTACCATATAACCCCTAAATCCCAATTATCACCGGATGGTTAAAAAATGACGCACCTATAAACCTGGGTTTACAATAGAACCCATAAATAAAATGGTGCGGGTTTGATTATCGCGAATAGCCAGAAAAAATGGACGATTTACCACCATTGAAAATGGTTCAGGTATGGAGGGGGTACTTTCGGTAACTACGGTAACTGAAGTTACCGCCGCTGCTTCGGTTCCCTCCTCGTTAACCTCTACAAAAGTCTTATGTTTAACCTCAGAGATGCGTACATTATTATCTGAAGTCAGATTAGAAAAATCAGCTTGATTAGGGTCAAAAGCTATATCCATCCCCATGGATTTCAAGCTATCGTTTAAACCGACTTCATACTCAAGTTTAAACCGGGGTAGTTGGATAGAACCTGGTCGCGATCGCATTTGCTTAATCCATTCTTCCCACTGGGTAGCATTCAACTGGGTATAAAAGCGATCGAGGCTGACATTTTCGCGGGGAAGAAATACATATAAACTAAATCTAGCATCATCACCGTAGGGAAGGCTAATGCCTTGAAAATCTGAGTTTTCCAGATACAGATAATTGCCAAATTGAAACATGAGGGGATGGAGTTTTGTGCTACCATCAATCAGGGTAAAAGGCTGTTCTTGGGTGAGTTCTTTGTCAAATGGTTCCGACCACATACCCTTAAAATATATGGCATTAATTAGATACAGAATAGTTTGATTAGGGATAGTTTCGACAATCTGAGGAATTTTGCCATTAGTTTCTATCTTATTCCCAAACTTTCACCAATAAAAACCCCGACCTAGGGAATTGGATCGGGGTACAAGTTTGATATGAGCATTATATGGGGATTATTACCGCATATCCCACAGAGCCTTAAAAAGCGTCTCAGCTAGTTTCCTGGATGTGGCATTCCTTGCTGCTTTCAACGCCGCCCCAGAAACTTTGTTCCCTTTGTGGTATGCTCTAGTTACCCA
>NZ_PKGG01000001.1:0-91539 GCF_046480465.1 Arthrospira sp. PCC 8006 | reverse complement strand
GGGTTGCCAATCTTGGGGGGGCAATTTCATGATATTAGCAATCGCCAAAATAATCACCATAAAAGCGATACCCAAAACCCGCAAGGTTGGTCGGACGGTATAACTATCAATCAAGGCTTTAGCGAGGGGGGCGGTGATTAATGGAGACAAGCCAAAACCAATAATTGTCAGCCCGACGGCTAATCCTTTTTTATCGGGAAACCAGCGGGCGGAAACGACCATGGGCACTCCGTAAGTAATGCCGACACCAGTCCCAGCAATCACGCCATAGGCGATCGTCATGGTGATGATATTGTCAGCAAAACTAGACAGAATATAACCCAACCCAACAACAAACCCACCAACTGCTGTAATGGCGCGAGTCCCAAATTTAGGTATATAAAAACCTGTAATTGGCATCATCAGGGCATAAAACCCTAGCGCCACTGTATAGGGTAATAGGCTTTCGGTGGCGGTCAGGTTTAACTCATTTTCTAGGGGAGTCCTAAAAATACTCCAAGAGTAAACGGTCCCCAAACACAGTAAAACGGTGATTCCCAAAGGAATGAGTAGCCATCTTCCTTGGTCTGATGGTAGTCCTAACACCCGCAATTCTGAATCATTTTGATGGTCAGCTTTCATGAATTTAGGCCAAAATCCGTGCTAAATTTGCGCTAAACTTTTGCGATCGCAATGATAAACCCTATCTCACTCAGCATCAACTGACAAAATGATACGGGACAGAAAACTATTGCCGCTTTTCAGGGATATAGTAATAATGCGACCATCAATGAGTCGAGTTTGACTAGGGGGCTGTCCCGTCCCTGGATTGACAGGATAAGCGGGAAAACAAGCCCCACTCAAACTTAAACGAATTTGGTGGGATTGAGGAATACAAATGCAGGTAGGCTGTAAATTAATTCGGATCGGGGTGGCTGGCTGATTAACTCTGACATAACCCTGAGTAAAATTCCACACACTCCCATCGGGTCGCACTTCTGACAAAATTGCACACAAGTCAAAACTAGGGCTATCAGCTTCACAGTAAACCTCAACAAATACATTTCCGACTAAATGCAAATCCTCATGTAAAGCATCAGAAGTGTAGGTAAGTACATCAGCGCGACAGTCCAAAGCGCGACGATCAAAAGATCCAGGAGTTAATGTAGCATGACCCCCAAGGGCTGGGACTGGACGGAAAGGATCATGAACAAACACATCCACAGTATCGGGTAAAATGTGTTCGTCTTCCTCGTCTTCTTCGTCTTCTTCGGCAGCCATAGAAGCGATTATATCCTCTGGTAAAAGTAAACCAGAATCTGGTCGAATTGCGGCTAGACCTGTACTGGTGAGAAAATAAGATTGACTAGACCCTTGCGGCCATTGGTCAAACTCTCGCCAGCAATTATCCCCCATGGAAAACAGAGTGACAGGTTTTTCCTGCAAAAGTCCGGTATCAATACCTTTAAGAAAATGGTTAAACCAGCGGATCTGTAACTCATCAATGGGATTAACCGCCTCTGGACCATAATCAACACCACCCACCTGTCGGCCCCAGGGTAAATGCGGCCAAGGTCCAATAATCAAATACTGAGGAGATGAACTACGATTAGCCATATCCCGATAGAAATTAACCGTCCCCCGCAGATAGGTGTCAAACCATCCGCCAATGTGCAGCATGGGTAAATCCAGATTATCTGTGGAGGGGGAAAGATCCCGCCAATAGTCTCCCGGCTGATCCTGCTGTAGCCAATCATGATAGAAAGAATCAGCAGCCAGGTTTGTAAAGGTTTCAGGAGAGGCAGGAATTTCGCCGTATAAGGGCAGATGCCGGGAAAGATTATATAAACCCCTATAGGCTGGTTCATCCCGCCGCAAGCGCGCGGTTTCGGTGGCTAATTGAATTCCCCAAGCTAGGTTAACCTGCCAGCAAAAAGCCCCCCCTTCATAAGCCCAATCCTGATACAGGTCACAGGCGACCATGGCGGGACAGAGGGTTTTCAGGGCCTGTGGGTAGCCACTGGCAGCATAAATTTGAGTCATCCCCTGATAGGAAAACCCATACATCCCCACATAGCCATTGCTATGGGGTAAATTAGCAGCCCAGTTGACGGTATCAACGCCATCTTCTAATTCATGGGCGAATAGTTGAAACACTCCCTCAGAGGTTCCCCTTCCGCGCACATCTTGAATTACTACGATATAACCCTGTTGGGCGTACCATTGGGGATGGGCGTAAACTACGGTGGATGCGATCGCCCTTCCATAGGGTTGTCGCATTAATAATACCGGAAATTCCCCTGACTGTTCTGGGCGATAAATATCAGCATCCAAACGCACCCCATCTCTGGTTAGCATGGATGCTGTTTCTTGAACTATCATAGATCACAAGAACTCCATAGCAGAACCTGTGGGGTAAGGATGCCCAACACAATATGATTCACCCTATCACTAGGTGAGCAATCCTAAACCACCACATTATCAAAATTAATGAGTCCTTGATGAATTTTCCACTACCTCGAACCAGAACCCGTCGCGATCGCATTCCGTCGAGTTCAAATAGTGGAAAAGGTTGCCAACTGTCGGCATTATAGAGAAGCCCACAGTGGTGGACTAATACGGATTCCTAGCTAGGTTTTGATCGCCATCTATCTGGTAGGCGATCGATTATGACATTCTTGGCGAACCGCAGGCGGTGATCACTGATGCCAACCGAATTTTACTCCCGCCGCATTGTCTTGATTAAGCCATCCCAGAAACACCACTCGCGCCCATAGACAACCTGAGTCATGCTTCACTGGTTATCAGCAAGACAGATGAGCCTGATATTTATTTATTCTTCGTCATCTTCATCAACCATGCCCTTTGGTTCAACTTGAATCAGGTGAATATGTTTAGATCCCAGGCGAATTTCAAATTGATCACCGGGTTTCAAACCCATTTCCTGGGTATAGTTAGCACCAATTACCAAGGAGCCATTTTTATGAACGCAAGCGCGGTAACTAGCTTCCCGGCCACGTCCATCTTTAGAACGACCCGGATCTAAGGCAATTCCTTTAGCTGCCAGCAGTGCATCATAAAACTCGGTCATGTTCGCACGAGTTTGGTTGTCTTTTGTGCGGGTGTAATAGCCACACTGCTTGGCTGTCTCACGACGAGAGTAGCTGGGTCCGAGTGATTTGACTTTTTGCAGTAAAGTCTTTCCGGTCATCGGTTCTTCAGGAAGTTTTTCTGCTGTAGTTTTTGCCATTGATCTACTCCATTTCTAATTTAGTCAATCCTAACATATTTGTTGGATATTTTATAGATCATATAACTTAAATGTCGCTGAGGAGTAATTTTTTTTATGGGAACTCCTGACATAGACTTGCTGACTGCGATCAAATCAGAACCACTGGACTGAAAATGCCCAGGAAATGGACAAAGCAAATTCCCCAATCTTTCCTTTTCCCTGGGGAAGCCATCTATGACAGAACCTAGGTAGATTTGACTGCTAAGATCCCGACAACCAATAAATATTGTCCCCCCCATCAAGGCAAAATATATTAGTTTTAAATAATACAGTTACCGTGGGTCTGATAACAGTGGAGACAAACCATGACGAGATTTGACATAAACTAGACCAAAACCTATCTGAAAAACGCCATATCCGGTGGTTGTGAGTATCCCCGACTCGGACAATTAAGCGATCGCCAATGGGGGGATGTATAACCTAACCGAATAGCGGATAACAGCGATTTGAGGGGATAGAGTATCATAGACAGGCTGAGGATATCAACAGCTTTGACGGTCTCCCCCTCCAGCTACCCAGAGAAATCTGTTGGCAGTGAGCAAATGCTATAGCTTAAAAGGCGATCGCACCAACCCGAAATTATTCTGATCTGATCTGATTGAGTAATTGATAAAACGCCTCCCAATCATCGGCCGCCACAATCGGTTCCCAAACCGCCTCAATAGCTGGTCTGAGCAAAATCGTAGTCGGGTTATATTGTTTGAGGGTCTGTTTCATTTGTTCCATTTCGGCCCTCGACTTTGACTGCAAATGGTGATAGTACAGATGTCGCCAGGGGACTAAGTGTTTAAGATCTCCTATATCCTTGAGAATCTCGGTTTCATCATCTCGCCAGAGGGGAGTAAAGCCTTCCCTGAGTTGGGAGAAGAAGTCATGATATCCCACTGTATTGTCTTTGAGCAAATCAATAGTCAACTTAATCAATTCTTCGGGTTCAGAGACCTGTGCTTCTGGAAAGCCCAATTTTTTTAAGATCAATTGCTGGTAAGCCTGACCATAGTAGTCAAAGAAATTGTCTAAAGCCTGTTTGAGGCTATCTGAGTCTGCCACCATTGATAGAGGTTTTTGCAGCAACTCGAGATTACCCCGACAAATCAAAGGCTGATTACCATAGCAGTAAAGCCTACCATAGTCAAAATAGGCAGCGGTGAAACTCCGATCATAAGTCGGCATAAATGCGTAGGGACCATAATCAAAACTCTCCCCTGTAATCGACATATTATCGGTATTTAAGACACCATGACAAAACCCAGCAGCCATCCACTGAGCGGCTAAAGTGGCTACCCGTTGCACCAATTCCCCATAAAAAGCGACGAAGCGATCGCCAGAGTCTAATAAATGGGGGTAATAAATCTCAACCACATGATCTAAGAGTTTTTTGATCAGATCTGGGCGACCAAAATAGTGCAATCGTTCAAAAGTTCCGAACCGAATATGCGATCGACTCATTCGCACCATTACCGAAGACCGGGTAGGGGAAGGTTCATCCCCCCGCCATAACTTTTCTCCGGTTTCAATTAAACTTAAACATCGAGAAGTCCTCACCCCTTGTCTATGGAGTGCTTCTGCTGCTAATACTTCCCGGACTCCCCCCTTTAAAGTCAGGCGGCCATCGGCATGGCGAGAGTAGGGAGTTGTACCCGATCCTTTAGTACCAAAATCATACAATTCTCCATCTATTCCGCGCACCTGTCCATAGAGAAACCCACGACCATCTCCCAAACCGGGATTATATTCTCCAAACTGATAGCCGTGGTAACGCATCGCCAAAAACCGCGTCACACTTTCAAATTTACCAAAAGCCTCTATAAAATCGAGATCTTGGGTTTCTTGTGGGTCAATTCCCAATTTGAGCAGCAATTCATCATTACGGAAACGCAAAATATGCAGCGGGAAGGAGGCGGCCGCTACGACATCATAATAATCATCCCCCAAGCTCTCAAAAGCGGGTTCATATTCGAGAAACAGAAAAGGATTGGACATGAAGGCTAAAATTCCAATTCTCGATTATTTTATAGGTAAAAATTGGAATTGACAACCCCTTATCCGATCGCATAATCGCCCATCGCCAATTTTCCAGCCTGATAGCTATTTGGGGATTAATCAGTAATTATCGCGGGTAAGACGGGGTAAGGAATGCCTAACTCCCCAAAAGTCTTTTTAGCGCGGCGAATTAGGTCAGTTTTAAAAATAAACTCATCCCTAACATCCATGGGATAGCATCTCAGCTTCACCAAAGTTCCCCAAGGCTTCTCATTTACCACCACCACAATGGGGAGGTTAAGTTGTGTATATTTGCTGGTCTGAGCCACTCTATATAGTATAGGGATAATGCGATCGATATCGGCATCATGGGCAAAATAAAAATCCACAGCCGCCTGTGCTTCTACTTGACCCTTATTGGCATTGATGATCGGATCTGTCCACATTTTATTATGGGGAATGGTGACAATATCATCATCAGGGGTTTGCAGTTGGATCGCACGGAGTCCATAGCTGATGATTTCCCCATACTGACCATCAATAGTGACGCGATCGCCTACTTGATAAGGTCTTTCAAATAAAGCAATCATCCCAGAGATCACCGAACTGGCATAATCTTTAAAGGCAAAACCCACCGCCACCGCAGCCGTCCCAGTTATCGCCAACAGATTAGTCGAGGATAAGTCCAGAAACAAATTAATCAAGATCACCCCCGCTAACCCAAAAATAAAGGCTCGCCAGAAGGGTACAGACTCTTTGATCAATAAACGAAACCGCAGCGGGACCTGTTCGGAAAACCAGTAAAGAGACTTTTCGGTAAGTATAATACTGCCATAGGTCAGCAGAAAAATCACCACCCCCAAGATAATTTTCCCAAAGGTGATCTCGGCCAAAATTTGATTAGGGTTAGTGGCTGCTTCGCCGTTGGTTTCAGCCAATAACTGATATAGCCAAATGTCGATTAACATTTCTAATCCTCACCCACCAGAAATTTATTGTTATCGAGATCTCGCTTGAGACGAGGGTAGTAAATACCATTGATCGCAAACCGTGGCGCTGCGCCACTATTTCCCGGACAGCGGACAATTAAGCCATCACGGATGAGTTTCTGAACCTGAGTTTGAGTTGCACTCTCTCCCTCCCCTAAAGTCATACACAAGTGAGGCAAAGAGATGGAACCATGTAATATTAAGGAAAACAGCAAAAAGCGATCGCTTTTAGTCAAACTGGGCAATTCTGGTATGCTAGGGCGATCGACCAACCAAGGTTGATCAGGATTTTCTCCGGTCTGGTTTTCCCCTTCTTCCTCCTCTTCCTCTTCTGGCGGCGGGGAAATACCCAAAGAATTTAGCCAAGCCTCAGCCGCGATCGCACGATTACCCTCAGACACATCTTCTAGCTGCTCAAAATATCGTTTTTCCTCACTACAACACCAGTTGTCATCTGGTTTTTCCTCCTCACCCTCGGATTTTTCACGCCATTGTAGATCTACAGTTTCCCATACCGGAGTTAACCATTCCTTGAGTTCGATCGCACTGAGAGGCGGAATTGATGTTTTCACACCCACCAAATTTCCCAGTTGACAAACTCGATCTAAATATAGCCAACTCCAATGGTTACAACCAATCAGCCAAAACCGTGAGCGATCGCTAAAAATCGCATCTGCTAACCTTTCAATTCCCAGCAAACCATCCACACACCGCAAAAAACACCAACTCAAATCAGGAATTACCACCAGCGATCGCTCTTCCTGAGTCGGTTGTAAAATACTCTCTTCTAGTTGTGATATAATAATAGTATGGTTTCCCGGTCGCTCTGACCAAGGCAGCCATTGGCGAGTCAAACCATCCATTGGTTCTGAGGAACTCAAAGTATCCCAAAACACAGTAGATATAGCCTCTACCGGACTAGCCAAAACCACCATAGCATTATCACATTCTGCCCCCTCAGACCAGGAATTAATCGCTTTCGACAATTGTGCGCGCAATAACTCTTGGTGAGGTGATGGTGTCTTTAAATCAGCCACAGCTTGTTTGAGGCGCAGTAAATTCTGGGGTGGAATTGGGTCAAGTTCTATTCCCTTAAATTTGTCCCCCAACTCATCAGCCTGGGCTTTAATTTTTTGATGTGCGCTGGGAAACCAAGCCCCAAACTGTTTAAAAATTTGAGCGATCGCCATTGGGAGTAGTTTAGTAAATCGGGAATTGACTAACAGACAAGGAAAAGACAATTGACAATCATCAATCATCAATTGTCCCTCCCCAAATTTTCCATTAATTCCTAACGCATTTGCATAACGATCACTGATCGCGCTTCAGTTAGGATAGGTTGATTACCAGAGTAATAAGGTCCTTGTGGCAGCAATAAAGATTCTTTGGTATCAATAATAACTTGCCAATGTCGAGCCTGTAAACCTTCTGGTAAAACAAATTCGATTTCCTCATAGTGAGCATTAAATAATAGCATAAAGCTATCATCCATCACCCGTTCACCCTTAGGACCACGGGCGGGAATTTCCTCACCATTGATCAAAACAGCGATCGCCTTAGCATATCCAGCATTCCATTGTTCCTCAGTCATTTCGCCGCCGTCTGGATTAAACCAGCCCAGATCATTAACTCCCGAACCATGAATAGCTTGTCCTTGGAACCACTTACGGCGGCGGAAAACCGGATGTTGGCGGCGGAAATAAATCAACTGACGGGTAAAATCCAACAGAGTCGCATTAGACCCAGGTAGATCCCAATCGAGCCAAGAAATTTCATTATCTTGACAGTAGGCATTATTATTGCCTTTTTGAGTCCGTCCCAACTCATCACCGCTGACCATCATCGGCACCCCTTGGGATAACATTAATGTCACCAAGAAATTACGACGCTGGCGGTTTCGCAACTCTAAAATATCAGGATCATCTGTTTCGCCTTCTTCCCCACAATTCCAAGAGCGGTTATGGCTTTCCCCGTCGTTGTTATCCTCCCCATTCTCTTCGTTGTGTTTTTCGTTGTAACTCACCAAGTCATTGAGAGTAAATCCATCATGGGCGGTGACAAAATTAATACTAGCGTGAGGTTGTCGTCCATTATCCTCATACAGGTCAGAACTCCCGGTAAACCGATAAGCAAATTCCGCCAAAGAACTATCCTCACCGCGCCAGAAGTCCCGCACCGTATCCCTATATTTGCCATTCCATTCCGACCATAACAGGGGGAATTTACCCACCTGATAGCCACCTTCTCCCACGTCCCAAGGTTCAGCGATCAACTTGACATTAGAAAGCACCGGATCTTGGTGGATAATATCAAAAAATGCCGCTAGACTATTGACCTCATAGAGTTCTCGCGCCAAAGCCGAGGCTAGGTCAAAGCGGAAGCCATCAACGTGCATTTCCAAAACCCAATAGCGCAGGCTATCCATAATCAGTTTCAGAACTTGGGGCTGGCTAACATTGAGGGAATTACCACAGCCAGTAAAGTCCATATAATAGCGGCGATCGTCTTCCATTAACCGATAATAACTAGCATTATCAATCCCCCGCAAGGACAGAGTAGGGCCGCAATGGTTGCCTTCTCCGGTGTGGTTATAGACAACATCTAAAATTACTTCGATACCTCCAGCATGGAGGGCTTTTACCATTTCCTTAAATTCCCGGACTTGGTTGCCAGCGGTGGGGTCAGCACTATAGTTATACTGTGGCGCAAAATAGCCAATTGAGTCATAACCCCAATAATTTATTAACCCCTTATCTACCAAGTGTCCCGGTTGAGATAGAAAATGATGAACAGGCATCAATTCCACTGCTGTAATTCCTAGGGACTGTAAATAGGCGATCGCCGCCGGATGTCCCAAACCCCCATAAGTGCCCCGTAATTCTTCCGGGATATCCGGGTGTAGTTTAGTAAATCCCCGCACGTGCATTTCATAAATAATTGTCTCATGTTGGGGAATATCCAGGAGCTGATCATCTTCCCAGTCGAAGGACTCATCTACAACCACCGCTTTCGGCACTAAATGAGCATCATCCAATTCCGAATAGCCTAAATCTAATTCGGGATCTTCCCATCGATAGCCAAAAATTTCTTCACCATAGCCAATTTCACCATCCAAGGCTTTGGCATAGGGATCAATCAGCAGTTTATGAGGATTAAAACGATGACCTTCATGGGGTGCAAAAGGACCATGAACCCGGAAACCATAGCGTTGACCGGGGGCTATTCCTGGTACATAACCATGCCAGACAAAGTTTTCTACTTCGGTTAGGGGAATGCGAGTCTCTTGGTCTTTACTATCAAATAAGCACAATTCAACTGCTGTGGCATTTTCACTGAATAATGCAAAGTTAGTCCCTTTACCGTCCCAGGTAGCACCTAAAGTTTTAGCATTACCCGGCCAAATAGGTATATACATCGTGAAAAATTCCTGTTGTGAATGATTAATTAGCTTCATCACCCACTTGGGGCGGAAATTTTAACCAGATCCATTCTCCCTCAACTTGGGCGATCGCACCACCGGGAAAAGGATCACTTTGCGATCGGTTTGGGGCATAAATTAAGCGGGTCAGTTTTTCGACTTGTTCAAAGTTAGTCCCTTTCCTCAGTACCTCCTCTAAAAACCTTCTCATCACCCGACGTTGCAGGGCTAAAGGGGCTGATTTTAAATGGTGGCGATTTACTCCATAGCTATTATTACACGGCGCAGGAGCCATAGCCAAACTATATAATTCATCAGCTTGTTGTTCCAAATATTCTACATCAGCCCGCAATAATTCAGCCGTTTGGGCTAAGGCTTGTTCAACCTTGGGGTTAAACTTATTTGCCAACTCCGGTATCAGTTGATGTCGAATACGGTTTCTAGCATAACTCACATCTGTATTAGTGCTATCTTCCCAAATTTGCAAATCTCGCTGTTGACAAAATTCTCCCGTTTCCTGACGAGTTATCTCTAGTAAAGGACGCACTAATATTGGCTTTGTTTCTGCCTCCCTCCCGAATATAGGACGACTCCACACTAAAGAAGTTAATCCATCGGCACCACTACCACGAATTAGATTATATAATAACGTCTCAGCCCGATCGCTTTTCGTATGACCTGTTACTACATAACCATAATTATCTGTTTGGGCAATTTCCCCCAACACTTGATAACGCCACTCCCGCGCCGCCGCTTCTGTTTTCGGTATTTGTGGGGCTGTTAATCGGTAGCAGGGGACCTGCCAAATTTTACCCAACTCCTCAATATAATCAGCATTAGCTACAGAGTCACGCCGCCACTGATGATCACAATGGGCGATCGCCATTCGCCAATTCCATTTCCCTTGCAAGTCTAATAATAGTCTGATTAAACACATCGAATCTTGACCCCCAGACACAGCCACCAACAGGGCCTCTCCACAGGGTAAAAGATTTCGGCTTCTCAGAGATCTATGTACCTTAGCATGAACATCAGTCCAGGGTGTTTGACTAGCCATCAACAGAACCACGAACCCGCACCAATTGGCTTACTCCCCTGTCAACTATACCCCGAATGTTGTAGGATTTCTAGGAATTGCTAAACGCTCACATATACCCAATGGATATTTTACCAGGACAATCTGGCTGCGTCAGGGTTGATGATAGGTCGGACAAGCACACCAGCTTCACCGTTTCCGTAGTCGTACCTGTTTATAACGAATTAGAAAGTTTACCCACTCTCATCACTTCCATTCACCAGAGTTTCACCGATGCGGCGATCGCCTATGAATTAATTTGCGTCGATGATGGTTCTGTAGACGGTTCCGCCGAATTACTCAAACAACAGGTCTTAACCAATCCTCACCTACGGGTAATTATCCTCCGTCGCAACTACGGTCAAACCCCCGCTATGTCTGCCGGTTTTAACCACGCCAAAGGTCAAGTCATTGTCACCCTCGACGGAGACCTACAAAATGATCCCGCTGATATACCCCATTTATTAGCAGAATTATCTAAGGGTTACGACGTAGTAAGTGGCTGGCGCAAACATCGTCAAGATGACTTCTTAACTCGCCTACTTCCCTCCAAAATTGCTAACTGGTTAATCGGTAAAATTACCGGAGTCCAACTTCATGATTATGGCTGTTCTCTCAAAGCCTATCGTGCAGAAGTAGTCCATGACATGAAACTCTATGGAGAATTACACCGCTTTTTACCCGTTTTGGCTTTTATCGAAGGCGCACGAGTCACTGAATTACCTGTGCGACATCATCCCCGCCGCTATGGTCGCAGTAAGTACGGTTTAGGTCGCACCTTTCGCGTATTAATGGATTTATTTACCATTGCTTTTATCAAAACCTTTCTCACCCGACCTATGCACGTTTTTGGGCTGCTGGGTTTTGTCCTTTTACTATTTGGTATCACCGCCGGAGGGTATCTCAGTTTCCTCCGCTTAGTATTGGGCGCTAGTATCGGACACAGACCTCTCTTAATGTTGGCTGTTTTGCTCACATTAACTGGTATTCAATTATTGTGTTTTGGACTCTTGGCTGAGTTGCTTATGCGGACCTATCATGAGTCTCAGGATCGCCCTATTTATCGGGTACGAGAGTTAATTGAGTCCCCTGATGGTCCTACTTTTGCTACCTTGGACCTATAGCACCATCATAGCCCCTATCCTTAGCAAAAACCTCTATACACAAAAAGTGTATTTTGTCAATACCAGGCTGCGGGGCTAGGATCAATTTACCCCAAAACCCGTGCATCGAATAACTCCAATTTACCCCAACAACTTACCCTAAATCACCAGAGAATCATGGTTCTAGCCGATATTTTGCGAATTTTGCATAAGAACCCCTGGATTATTATTTCTCTAAAACTACCAGAACCCCCATTCTCTCGTCAAGTATTGAGAATAATTTGTAATAAATTTCGCAACAATTATTAACAATTTTTTGAATATTAAAATTATTCCGGCAAAAATATTTGTATCACTTATCTAAAGCCGGGAATTTTCGAGAATTTTTCAGCAGCCAGTTGACAGGTTTAACCAAAACCTGATAAGCTAATGCTATGATGGTTCCTTGTCTTAATGCCAAAATACATGATTTGGCTACAGCCGGAGGGCGGGTTTTTTAATCCTCTCACCCCCAGATGTAGTTAACGGTGGAACCCTCGGTTAAGGGCGGGTTTTTTAATCCTCTCACCCCCAGATGTAGTTAACGGTGGAACCCTCGGTTAAGGGCGGGTTTTTTAATCCTCTCACCCCCACATCTAATTAACGGTGGAACTCTCGGTTAAGGGCGGGTTTTTTAATCCTCTCACCCCCAAATCTAATTAACGGTGGAACTCTCGGTTAAGGGCGGGTTTTTTAATCCTCTCACCCCCATATGTAGTTAACGGTGGAACCCGCCCCTACATAGCGTCCCTATTATTCATTGATCAAGACGGGGAAAATTTTACACATCATGTATTGTGGGTGAGTGTGGGGAGAGCGATCGCTATTAACTTCTGTGGTAGGTTGATCGCTAATGTCTTGTGGGGGATGAATGCAAATAGCAACTTGTCCGACACCTCCCATGAGGTCAGCCACACGGTCGATAATAGTATCAATTTGATGGAGAAGTCGATCGCCAATTAACACAGAGGGAGCAATAATAAAAAAAGTTTTGACTCCCGTTGGACTCGGAGCCATACCTAGGCGACATTCAGTTAAAAGGTCTTGAATTGACTGGTGTAGAGAGTTAGGGAAGCGTTTAATCAGAGTTTGATAAAAGGACTGACTGAGAGAGCGATCGTCAAATATGGGTTGAGATAACATATTAGATTCTTCGATATCAACTTCAATAACGGAACATTGCTCTAGCTTAACATTTACTTACAGACTGGGAAATTTATTTCAGTCGGGATTGAATTAAATCTGTCCACAGATAGGGGGGCTGGGGACAAATCCCCAACCCTCTCCCATGAAAATTAACCCTTTAAACACTAATAACAGATTGGCGATCGCCCACCTGATTAGATTTTGGTTCTAGGGAAGATTGTAGGCGATTGAGAGCATTAATGTAAGCCTGAGCAGAAGCTACGATAATGTCAGTATTAGCAGCATGACCAGAAAAGACTCGTCCTTGATAGCGTAAGCGAATAGTAACCTCTCCGATCGCATCAATTCCCGCAGTTACTGACTGTACCGCAAACTCAATCAACTCATTAGGAACATTAACCACCCGGTTAATAGCTTTATAAACCGCATCCACCGGACCAGTTCCCGTAGCCGCGTCAGTCAACTCTTGACCTTCAGGAGTTCTGAGGGTAACAGTCGCCGTCGGACGAGCATTATTTCCACAGGACACCTGTACTAACTCCAGGCGGAACAATTCTGGGGTTTGTTGAATTTCATCATTAACAATGGCTTCAATATCCCAGTTAGTGACTTCTTTTTTCTTGTCAGCCACATCTTTAAATCGGACAAAAGCCTTATTAATCTCATCATCAGACAGGTCAAAACCCAACTCCTGTAGACGATTTTGGAAGGCATGGCGGCCGGAATGTTTACCTAAGACAATCAGGTTATCATTCAATCCAATGGATTGAGCATCCATGATTTCATAGGTTAACTTATTTTTGAGAACTCCATCTTGGTGAATTCCCGACTCGTGAGCGAAGGCATTAGCACCGACAATGGCCTTATTCGGCTGTACTAACATCCCCGTTAGGTTAGATACCAGACGGGAAGTTTTGTAAATCTCACGGGTATTAATATTGGTGATGGGAACTTCTGAGTCAGCCGGACGACCGAAGAAGGGGTTAAAGAATTGTCGGCGCACATGGAGAGCCATAACTAACTCTTCTAGGGCTGCATTTCCGGCACGCTCTCCGATACCATTAATAGTACATTCGAGTTGTCGTGCGCCATTTTTAACGGCTTCTAGGAAGTTAGCCACCGCTAACCCTAGGTCGTTGTGACCGTGGACGGAGATAATGGCTTGATCGATATTGGGGACGTTTTCTTTAATTCCGCGAATTAAACCGCCAAATTCTGAGGGGGTGGTGTAGCCGACAGTATCGGGAATATTAACTGTTGTCGCACCAGCGGCGATCGCTCTTTCTAAAACTTGATAGAGAAATTCGGGGTCAGAGCGTCCAGCGTCCTCTGGAGAAAATTCGATATCCTCACATAACGATTTAGCATAGGCTACCATCTCGCTGGTGATGTCTAGGACTTCCTGGCGAGTCTTTTTGAGTTTGTATTTCAGGTGAATATCAGAGGTAGCAATAAAAGTATGAATGCGGGGATGAGCCGCCGGTTTCAGAGCCTTAGCCGCCGCTTCAATATCAGCCTTGACAGACCGAGCTAGACTACATATAATCGGACCGTTTTCGGTTCCTACGGTTTCCGCAATGCGTTGTACGGCTTCAAAGTCTCCGCTACTGGCGATCGCAAACCCGGCTTCAATTACATCTACTCCTAAACGCGCTAGTTGTCGAGCAATCACTAGCTTTTCATCAACGTTTAACGTAGCTCCTGGGCATTGTTCTCCGTCCCGTAGGGTAGTATCAAAAATAATTA
The DNA here is from genome assembly GCF_046480465.1 of Arthrospira sp. PCC 8006. Lineage (NCBI taxonomy): Bacteria > Bacillati > Cyanobacteriota > Cyanophyceae > Oscillatoriales > Microcoleaceae > Arthrospira > Arthrospira sp. PCC 8006. The sequence continues at coordinate 76,769 of NZ_PKGG01000001.1, read as the reverse complement.
CCCGATCTGGGTGGGGTTGAATAGTCATTGGTGTAAATCCTCCCATAGTCAACAGTTTAACTTAATAGTCGATTTTCTCAATCTGGTCTCGGATGTCGTTAAGATCTATATAGCGATCGGTAGCGTTGCGTAGTTCCCTGGCAATCATTCCTTCTGTGGAAACCACGGTGATATGAGTATTTTTAGAACGTAGCAACTCAATAGCTCGCTCAAAATCACCATCTCCGCTAAACAACACTACGCGATCGTATTGATCTACCGTATTAAACATATCGACCACAATTTCAATGTCCAGATTTGCCTTTTGAGAATACCTACCTGAACTATCATCATAGTATTCTTTTAAAATTTTGGTGCGGACTGTATATCCTAGGCTAATCAAGGCATCCCGAAACCCCCTTTGGTCTTGAGGGTCTTTGAGTCCCGTGTACCAGAAAGCATTAATAAAAATCAGATCGGCTTGTTCATGTTTAAAATAGTCCAAAACCCTTCGGGGATCAAAAAACCAGCCGTTTTTTTGTTGAGCGTAGAACATATTGTTACCGTCTACAAAAATAGATAGACGGTTTCTCAAGTTAGGCATACAAACTAAAGACCTAATATTTGTAGTAAAGAATTTAAACTAGATACTTTATCTTAGCACGTGAATACTCACTAAGTTTAACCCGAATCTCTGACAAGATTGATATGTCATATCAGAGCCTATAATCGAACCTATGCCTAGGTTTTACTATCCTCCAATAGGCTAACAAAACCCTAATTTTCGAGTTGTCAGAACCATATAAAAATATCATATTGGCTGTTCAATATCCTAATTTTACGAGAGTTTTACCTGAGTTTCACCTTTGATTATATTAGCTGCAATTGAAATCACTACTAGCCGATCTTACCCTCCTTTCAATGGCGGTTATGATCTTCAGGAGTTTAGTTAAAGCCAGACCAACAGCGAGCCACAGTAGTATCTTACTGCTAAAGTTAGTCAGCGAGCCATCAAGGTCTAAGATATAGCCAGTGCGACCGAGTGATTTCTGTGGTAGGTAATAATGCCATACTGGACTGATGACTGGACACCACAAACGCCACTAACTGACGAAATACCTAACTGGTACATTCGTAGCATGGGCGGCGCTTTGGCTGAAACTGACTAATAGTAGTGTTTTCTGGTCTCAATTTAAAATATAGAAGTCCGATTATGACCCTCATAATAGTATACAGTGTTGTGCGATCAACTTGCGCCAGCGATCGCCCCACTCAGCAGAAAACCCCTACATTTCTTGACTCTCCAAAGCCCAGCGAGCTAGTTGGGTGCGGTTATGAAGTCCAGTTTTACCTAACATATTACTGATATGGCTTTCAATAGTCCGCTGGCTGACTTCCATAATTTTGGAGATTTCTCGGTTTCCCTTTCCCTTGGCTACCAACTCAACCACCTTTAACTCTGTTGGGGTCAACTCCACCCCAGAGCGAACTTTAATTTTTGGGGAGGTTCCGATGACGGATTTACGATATCGGGTTAGACGTTCAGTTTGTCGCAGAGATGACTCTACCTGAGCCATTAGTTCTTCTGGATCAAAAGGCTTGACCATATACACATCAGCCCCGGTATTGAGGCCTTTAACCCGGTCTTCGCTTTGTCCTTTGGCGGATAGGAAAATTACCGGAATCCAACCAAATTGGGAATTTTCCCGGATTAGCTTGACTAGGGTATAGCCATCCATCTCCGGCATCATAATGTCACAAATTATTAATTCTGGCACTTCTTCTTCCAGTTTTTCGAGGGCTTTTTGACCATTTTCGGCAATGGTGACTTGATACCCTCGCAACTCCAGATAATCGCTGACCAAAATCACGAGGTTAGGATCATCGTCTACTAGCATAAGTCGCCTTGGTTCCGGTGCGACAGTATTTTGGTTCATTGTTCCGTTGGAGATATGATCTAGTTGGGGGACTATTAACAGTTTGGGTGAACTTCCTAGGGGCAGCAGTATACAGGGGGTTTTACCCTATGATATCTTAAAATTCAACCATGCCAGCTAGAATCGGACTCCTTACCCTGTCAGTGACTGATAATCAACTGTTGTTTTCTAGCTCAGATAAACTTAATGGGTGGCTGAGAAAGGCGTACTCCTCTACAACACTAGACCCGATTAGGTGTTCTTGAATAATCCGTTCAATCACTTCGGGAGTGGCGGATCTATACCAAACACCATCGGGATATACTACTAAAATTGGCCCTTGACAACACACCCGCAAACAATTGGCTTTGGTTCTAAATATACAACCGGGATGGTCGGCTGTGGGACGGTCTAGGTTTAGTTCTTTGAGCCGATTTTTTAGATAATTCCAAGATTCGATACTAGCTGACTTGGAGCAGCATTTGGGGTTGGTTTGGTCAGCGCATAGGAATATGTGACGCTGAATTTGCGATAAGCCTAGGTTCTTAACTGTCGCGGATAGGGACCCTCCTTCGCAATACTGGGGGTTTTCAGTTTCCGGTTCTGGGTTTTGAGGATGTTCAATCATGGAATTACGGATAATGATACCTGAGACTCGATTATCCATTATACGGGAGACATGGGAAACAGTGGCAAGTTCGCACTCAGCACTAAATTTTCGGCTATTTTCACTTTTCACTACCGGATCTGTTCGGGAACCCGTACAGTTGATGCTGTTGCGATCGCCTCACTCGATTAGGTAAATTAGCACTCAGAGGTTGAGAGTGCTAAAAACATCAGATGGACATTCGACCGAGATGGGCAAACTTGAGACAGTTTCCCGTTCGTGGGGTCTAAATGCTGTTAACTCTCACCCCCAGTATTTGAAAATAGGAGGTAATTGAATGGCTGCTGTCTCTCTTAGTGTTTCTACGGTTAAACCCCTTGGCGAGCGCGTTTTCGTTAAGGTCAGTGCTTCAGAAGAAAAAACTGCAGGCGGAATTCTCCTGCCGGACACTGCTAAAGAAAAACCCCAGGTTGGCGAAATCGTAGCCGCTGGACCGGGACGACGCAATGATGATGGCTCCCGCTGCGAAATGGAAGTCAAAGTCGGCGACAAAGTTCTGTATTCCAAATACGCCGGAACTGACATTAAACTCGGTGGCGATGAATACGTCCTGTTAGCCGAAAAAGACATTCTGGCGATCGTCAACTAAACCGTCAACTAATAACTATCCCACATTTTGACTCTTCTGTGGGTGTCTCAGCGTGAAAGCTGATTCACAATCCTTTGTAGTATCCGAATAGCAACTGAAATAGGAACCTATGGCAAAACGTATTATATACAACGAAAATGCTCGTCGCGCCCTCGAACGTGGTATGGACATCTTAGCTGAGTCCGTAGCCGTTACTCTCGGACCAAAAGGCCGTAACGTAGTCCTGGAAAAGAAATTTGGCGCACCCCAAATCGTTAACGACGGGGTGACGATCGCCAAAGAAATCGAACTCGAAGATAACATTGAGAATACTGGTGTAGCCCTGATTCGTCAAGCGGCTTCTAAAACCAACGATGCGGCTGGAGATGGAACCACCACTGCAACGGTTCTCGCCCATGCCATGGTTAAAGAAGGACTGCGGAACGTAGCAGCCGGAGCTAACCCCATTGAACTGAAACGGGGAATTGATAAAGCGACAGCTTTCTTGGTAGACAGAATTGCTGAACACGCTCGCCCTGTGGAAGATTCTAAAGCGATCGCTCAAGTTGGTACCATCTCTGCTGGTAACGACGAAGAAGTTGGTCAGATGATCGCTGAAGCCATGGACAAAGTGGGTAAAGAGGGCGTGATTTCCCTCGAAGAAGGTAAGTCCATGACTACCGAACTGGAAATCACCGAAGGTATGCGCTTTGATAAGGGCTATATCTCCCCTTACTTCGCTACCGATACCGAGCGCATGGAAGCTATCCTCGATGAGCCTTATATCCTGCTCACCGATAAAAAAATTACCTTGGTTCAGGATTTAGTTCCGGTTCTCGAACAAGTAGCTCGCTCTAGTCGTCCTCTGTTAATCATTGCTGAGGATATCGAAAAAGAAGCCCTGGCTACCCTCGTGGTTAACCGCCTGCGCGGTGTGCTGAATGTGGCTGCTGTTAAAGCTCCTGGTTTTGGCGATCGCCGCAAAGCCATGTTAGAAGATATTGCAGTTCTCACCGGTGGTCAAGTCATCACTGAGGATGCTGGTCTGAAACTGGAAAGCACCAAGATTGATATGCTTGGTAAAGCTCGCCGCATCACCATCACCAAAGACAACACCACCATTGTTGCTGAAGGTAACGAAGCTGGCGTTAAAGCTCGTTGTGAGCAGCTACGCCGTCAAATGGAAGAAACCGAGTCTTCCTATGACAAAGAGAAACTACAAGAGCGTCTGGCTAAATTGGCTGGTGGTGTAGCAGTTATCAAAGTTGGTGCTGCGACAGAAACCGAAATGAAAGACCGCAAACTGCGCCTCGAAGATGCCATCAACGCCACCAAAGCTGCTGTTGAGGAAGGAATTGTTCCCGGTGGTGGTACAACTCTGGCTCACTTGGCTCCCCAGGTCGAAGAGTGGGCGACCAGCAACCAATTGACTGGTGAGGCTCTCACCGGTGCTATGATTGTCGCTCGCGCTCTGTTGTCTCCCCTGAAACGGATCGCTGAAAATGCTGGTGAAAATGGCGCTGTCGTCGCTGAACGGGTGAAAGAAAAATCCTTTGATGTCGGCTACAATGCAGCCAATGGCGAATATGTCAATATGTTCGAGGCTGGTATTGTTGACCCCGCCAAAGTCACTCGCTCTGCTCTCCAAAATGCCGCTTCTATCGCTGGCATGGTCTTAACTACCGAGTGTATCGTCGCTGACAAACCAGAACCCAAAGACAACGCCGCTCCCGCTGGCGCTGGCATGGGTGGCGACTTCGACTACTAAGATTTCAGTTAAGATATCAGTTAAGGTTTGGGGCCGCCTTTGGCTTCGCCCCCCCTTAATCAAAAACCAGGGACTCCGATACCATCGGGGTCTTTTTTTGTGCATGGCCATCTTAATTGATAATTAATACTTGTAGTTTGCGACTGAATTATTGATTATTGATAATAAATTTAGCCACCAATATCTAGGGGTGATTTGGCTTAAATCATTGATATATATGGCTTTTGGCTATTCGTAACAAAACTTAACTTGCGTTTTATTGAAAGTTATTTACAATAAGTCTCAACAGCTTATTGAGATACTTATGCAATAAGCTGGGAAGATGTATAACGTTGTAGCACTATGCAGACTTACGAAAATCCAAGCGTCAAATATGACTGGTGGGCGGGTAATGCCCGCTTTGCTAACCTGTCTGGGCTATTTATTGCCGCCCACGTTGCTCAATCAGCCTTAATTGCATTTTGGGCCGGAGCCTTTACCCTGTTTGAGGTTTCCTGGTTCGACCCCAGCCTACCAATGGGCGAACAAGGGTTAATTCTGCTACCTCACCTAGCCACCCTGGGATTAGGTGTCGGGGATGGTGGACAAGTGGTAGATACTTACCCTTTCTTTGTGGTGGGAGCCGTTCATTTAATCTCCTCAGCCGTATTAGGTGCCGGAGCGCTATTTCACACCTTTAAAGCACCCGAAGATTTAAAAACCGCCCAGGGTCAAGCCAAGAAATTTCATTTTGATTGGGAAGACCCAAAACAGTTGGGCTTAATTTTAGGGCATCACTTACTGTTTTTAGGTATGGGAGCCTTATTGCTAGTCGCCAAAGCTATGTATTTTGGCGGACTGTATGATGCAGCAACTCAAACCGTCCGTCTGGTAACAGAGCCTACCCTTAACCCCGCAACTATCTATGGCTATCAAACCCATTTTGCCACTATCGATAACCTTGAAGATTTAGTTGGCGGTCATATTTATGTAGGGGTGATGCTCATTGCTGGCGGTGTTTGGCATATCTTGGTTCCCCCCCTCAAATGGGCGAAAAAAGTCCTGATTTTTTCAGGAGAAGCTATCCTCTCTTACTCCTTGGGTGGCATTGCTTTAGCCGGTTTTGTGGCAGCTTATTTCTGCGCTGTGAATACTTTGGCTTATCCTGTGGAGTTCTACGGTCCGCCCCTAGATATTAAACTCGGAATTGCGCCTTACTTTGCAGATACAACCGTCCTACCCATGGGCGCTCATACCCCCCGCTGTTGGTTAGCTAATGCTCATTTCTTCTTAGCATTCTTCTTCCTACAAGGACATCTTTGGCACGCTCTGAGAGCCTTGGGATTTGATTTTCGTCGGGTTGAACGAGCTTTAAACTCTATTGAGGTTTAAGTCTGAGTAAGTCCCCCCTAGACGGGTGGGTGGATGGGTCAGTGTCATCTCTTGATATCTATTGACTCATCCACTACTCGATTAGAGATGACTTACCCCCGCGTCTCATATCCTTTAGCAAATGGGAATAGGTTAAATGAATTGTCCTTGTTGCTCTGGAGAATTACTGCTACATTTTAGCCATCATGGCTTATATTGGCAATGCCAAAATTGTCGCCTGACTTTGCCAGCTTCAGAAAGTGTTGACCGACTCTTATTTGAGGCTAGTTATTCAGAAAAACACTCCCCTACTTGCCCTCATTAATCGATACAATTGCCGGAAATATCATTAGGAGAAATTCATGGCTGTCTTACATGATGCAGTTTGGTTAAATGTCAGCCCAGCTTTACAAGAGTTTAACCAACCCTGCTTAAATTTTTTGTCTCACTCGGCTTATATTAGCCAATATAGGTATTATCTGAGTCTGGATGAACCGCTGTCATTTAATCCGCCGTTAATTTGGCTCCATAACTATCTGAAAAATTGTGATTATCCTGTGCATTTAATTGGGCATGGTATTAGTGGATTGTTGGGGTTATTATATGCTCGTCAACATCCGGAAATGGTGCGATCGCTTACTTTAATTTCTGTGGGTTTTTATCCGTCTGTTGATTGGCAGGCTCATTATTATGTACAACGACAGCTTCTCAATTGTGGTCAAGAAAAACTGTTAAATCAAACGGTTTATAACCTGTTTGGGTTTCAATGTCCTCCCATTACTAAAAAATTGATGGGGATTTTAAAAGAGGATCTGATTAGTTCCCTGTCTCCCCATAGTTTATATAAACGGGTGAGTTTTTCTCCTGGTGGTGTCCCGGTTCCTTTACTGGTATGTAGAGGGGAACATGACCTGGTTATTGACCAGAATTTATGGCAGGGGTGGGAAAGGTTTTTTAAACCATGCGATCGCCTTTGGCAATGTCCAGATAGTCGCTATTTTTGCCATTATTTTTATCCGCAAAAAGTCGGTGAGACTATTGTTAATTTTTGGGATGATCTCCTTGGTTTTTCAGATTATCTCTGCTCCGAAGATGCTCTGATTTATGACTGAATAATATATCCAATAATTCCAACTCATTCCAGTTATAGGAGACCCTTCCTTTGCTAAAAAAATCAATTTTCCCAGGAGATAGTCATGTCTGAAACCGCATTAACGCCAATTAATCTCATCTTTCCATTGTTTATATCCATAACCTTGATGGGATTTATTTACTCATCTATTATCGCCATTAAAGATGGTGTTAAAAACGTTAAAAAACTCCATGATATCCCCTGTAGTCGCTGCGCTTTTTTTACGGGAGACTATCGCTTAAAATGTACCGTTCATCCCTGTAAAGCCTTATCAGAAGAAGCCATTAATTGTAGAGATTTTGAATTAAACACCGGTCCTGCGCCGAACCGACCACCTTTGGTAAAATAACATAGTAGCATAGTCGGGTGTTGAAGATTTTTGGCGATCGCCCCTGACTTAACTCTAGGGGAATGAGACTACTTCTTAGTCTTCATTCCCTTTTTTGCGGTCAGAACGCCAGGTTGGGGAATTTTTGAGCCAACCTTAAACCTGTGGTATCCACACAATCATTAAGAATTGTAAATTTTGATTGCTGAAAATACCAGTAAATGCCTAAAATAAACTTTTGGCTAAAAATAGGAGACTAGGAGAAATGGGTTGGCAAAAAATATAATTATCTATACTTCACATGACCAGGGATAACTACCACCTAAATACAAGTTCGTTTATTGTATTAGATACAGAAGGGAGAGACAGCTTAACGGAAGTGGCGCTGGTGGATAATCAGGGAGCCATTTTGTATCACGCATTTGTCGCCAAAAACCACCCAGAACCGACATTGAGACTGCATCAGGAAACACTGCTAGATATAGTTAAACAAGTCGATAATCTGTGCCATAATCAAGTCATAATCTGCCATCATGCAGAACATGACCAACGGATATTAAAACGCAGCTTTAAACAAGTCGAAATTTTCTATCCAAATTATCAATTTATCTGTACCTGTAAGTTAGCCAAAAAGCAGTTAGCAAACCTTCCCGACTATGGATTAAGTTACTTATGCAAAACCTTAGATTTGCGATTAAACCGCCAGAGATTTGACGATCGCCATGCTCACAGTGCTAGTTATGATGCACAATTTACCTACCAACTTTATAGTTATTTAAACTCCTTAAAATCACCAGTCATGTCTGAAAATATTGCCGAACTATACCAGAATACCCCTAATCCTTTCAGCAGTATTCGAGTCAATACACCCTTTGAATATCACCCGGACTATGGGGATATTTACAGCCATCAATTTGACACCCTAAAAGCCGTCATTCATGAAATCAAACAATCCCCCAACCATCAAAGCCAGGGAGCCATAGTTCTGGGAGAACCAGGTTCTGGTAAAACCCATTTAATGATGCGACTGGCTCAAGAAGTCCTGAAGACAAACCGCCTATTTTTTATCCGCCACCCGACTCATGCTGAGGCGGTGAACTACCATACATATACGAGAATCCTAGAATCTTTTTCCGAAAAAATTCCCCAGAAGAAGCTGACGCAACTCGAACAGTTTTTTGCCAAAAGTTTTGTCAATATCCTGAGCAAAACTGACTGGGTAAATAGCGACAAAGGTAAACTAATGATCGCTAAATTACAGAATGATAACCTCTCGCTATATGAACGGGTAGGAAAGCCAGGAACAGACCGCTATCGGCAAAATTGGGACGCGATAGAAAAGAAAATTTTGGCGTGGTGGCGGGCTAAATATGGACTCTCCACGGACTATAGTTCCCAAGTATTAAAAGGGATTATGCGGTTCTGTCGGTATACGGAAATTAGCCGAAAAAACCTGGTGCGCCATTGGTTATCTGGGAATGGAGATGCTGACTTATCCGAAGAATTAAACCAGGTGGGATTAACACCCTGGGGGGAAGATTTTAACCGAGAAGAATTTGCCCTAGAGGCTATCAAAACCCTAGGTCAACTGTCGCTACTAGATGAACCACTGATCCTAATTTTTGACCAACTGGAGTCCCTATTTGATACACGCCACGAATCAACTTTAGCAAGTTTCGGTTCGACAGTGAAGGAAATTTTAACCCACGTTCCCAATAGCTTAATTATTCTGAATTTATTTCCTGACCGTTGGGAGCGTTTTCAAGAACAATTTGATGGTTCGGTGATAGACCGAGTTTCTCAGTCTGTGGTGACATTGGAAAGACCATCTAAAGCACAACTGCATCAATTACTCAAAACTCTCTGTCAGCTAAAAACTGAAACTAATTCCCCTCACGCTACGGTTGATATTGGACTGCTCTTCACGAAACAGGAACTCGCAGAAATTGTCAATCAACCCTCAATTCGCGCAGTTATTAAACGTGCTTCTGATTACTTCCGCCATAAGGTGCAGGGTGTTCCCCTACCGCGAATTATTCCACCTCGGAACCCTATAGCAGTGGAGGCGGTGCAGTTTAAACAGGAATTACAAGCTATTTATAAAGCGGTAGGAGAGGCGATTAAAAAATTTGATAATCTGACTCTCTCTCCCATTGAAAAGCCATTAGCAGAAACAGATGAACCTGAATTAGATTTTGTGGATTTGCCTAACGAACAAACAGGGGAAGATGCGACGGAAGCACGACCAACAGAGCCGGAACCTGCAATAAAAGCTGATTATGAATCGGAAAAAGTTGTCGATGTTCAATTAGATGAATATTGGAAAAACCTGTTAAACCAATGGGAAAAGGACTATGATAAACCTCGCGTTATCAGTGATATGGATGATGTGGGAAAACTGATGTCGATTGTTTCTGCATTTACTAACCGATATCCGATGAAGGTTGAACAACTGTCATTTGGCAAGCTGACCATCCCAGAGCATTTGTGTATTAAAACAGGTCAACAAACTTATGTGCTGGCATTTTTACACGGTTCAGGGAGTGCGTTTACTGCGAGAATGAAAAATTTTAATCGCTTGGTTCTTGCTCATAAAAAAATGCGGTTTCGGTTAATGCGGGATGCTGTGGAACCGCCGATAAGGGGAGATGTTGGTCTGCGAGAAATTCAGAAACTTGATGCGGTTAACAATGGGGAATATGTGATTATGGAAAGGAGCGATCGCATTATGTTTGAGTGTATATATCAAGCGATTATTGATTGGGAAAATCGCGAGTTTCCTGTGGGGATAACCCTGGAAGATATAGTTGATTTTTTGTCAATGAAACTGCCAGATTATTGGTTAATTAAGTGCCTGAGTTAATGGTAGAATGGGGGAAGCGATCGCCCAGTATCCCCTCAAGAAGTGGTCTGACCAGTTGCGCCTGGTCCGAACCCGTCTTTAATTAGGACTAACGCGATCGCCCCAATATGAGACAATAGAAAACGGTATACCGGAAACTAGAGAAACAATTGTGAGTCCAACAGCCGTCACAACTGATACAGCCAAAACATCCCAGACCAGCCGTCGCGCCGTTTTTCCCTTTACGGCGATCGTTGGTCAAGAAGAAATGAAATTAGCCCTGCTGCTGAACGTGATTGACCCCAAGATCGGCGGCGTAATGATTATGGGCGATCGGGGTACGGGTAAATCCACCACCATTCGCGCCCTAGCTGACCTGCTACCGGAAATAGAGGTCATAGCCGACGACCCCTTTAACAGTCACCCCAGCGATCCTGAAATGATGAGTGATGTCGTCCGAGAACGTATAAGTTTATCGGAGTCCCTCCCCGTCGCCCGTCGCAAGGTGCAAATGATCGACCTACCCCTAGGGGCGACAGAAGACCGCGTTTGTGGAACCATTGACATTGAAAAAGCCTTGGCTGAAGGGGTAAAAGCCTTTGAACCGGGACTATTAGCCAAAGCCAATAGGGGTATCCTCTACGTTGACGAGGTAAACCTTCTCGACGATCACCTGGTCGATGTCCTACTCGACTCCGCCGCCAGTGGTTGGAATACCGTGGAAAGAGAAGGCATTTCTATCCGCCACCCAGCCCGTTTTGTCCTCGTGGGTTCAGGAAACCCAGAAGAAGGGGAATTGCGACCCCAATTATTAGACCGCTTTGGAATGCACGCGGAAATTCGCACGGTGAAAGAACCTAGTCTGCGCGTGAAAATTGTGGAACAGCGGACAGCCTTTGACCAAAACCCGCCGGAGTTCTTAGGAGAGTATCAACTATCCCAGGAAGAACTACAACGGCGCATAGTAGAAGCCCAAGAGAGACTATCCGGGGTTAATATTGATTATGATCTGCGGGTGAAAATCTCCCAGGTCTGCTCAGAATTAGATGTAGATGGACTGCGGGGAGATATTGTCACTAACAGGGCGGCGAAGGCTTTAGCTGCCTTTGAAGGGGCTACAGAGGTCACTGTTGACCATATTGGTCGGGTGATTACTTTGTGTCTGCGCCACCGACTGCGGAAAGATCCCTTAGAGTCTATTGATTCTGGTAACAAAGTCCAGAAGGTGTTTCGCCAAGTGTTTGGATTACCCGAACCTGATCAAAATTAGTTAACAACATCACAGGCAACTTTGCCTGTGTTACTGTATCGGGTTATGGTAGTTCGGATTATGGGGTTGGACCCAGGATTGGCAACTTTGGGGTTTGGGATTATTGAATGTCAAACTTGCGAAGAGGCTGGGGGAAGGTCTTTGTTCTCGGTGATTGACTTTGGGGCGATTCAAACTGAGGCTCATCAACCCCTGGGCGATCGCCTACAAACTATTTATGCTGACCTCCATACCCTACTCGAACAATGGCAACCGGATCTTGTCGGTGTCGAAAAATTGTTTTTTTACCGCATGGGAAATACGATCGCAGTGRCTCAAGCTAGGGGGGTTTTGGTGTTGGTTTTGGCTCAACGACACCTTCCTATATTTGAGTTGACCCCGGCTCAGATTAAACAGGCATTGACCGGATATGGTAATGCTAAAAAATATCAGGTGCAAGAAGCCGTAGCTAGGGAGTTAAACTTACAGGCGATACCTAAGCCCGATGATGCGGCGGATGCTTTGGCGATCGCTTTGGCGACTTGGTTTGATCATGATCGGGTTTCCGATTTAATTTAAAGCTGATTGATAATCTATGTCTAATCTCATTCTGACTTCTCAAGAAATTGCTCAATTTCGTTCCCAATTGGCTGAATATTCCTCAGCATTACAAGCCTTAGATATGATTGAAGACTGCGAGGGTGATATCGAAGATGCCGCGATTTCTATGGCGATTAATGTCGGTCAATCCCCCACTACATCAGAAAATTGGCTTGATGGTTTAGCCAAGCGCCACCGAGTTACTATCTGTGAACCTACCTATCAAGAGGATTTATTGCAGTCTAATATAGCCCCGATAGTCGCCCATTTAATTTACCAAAATCAATGCCCGCCCCTACTGGTAACTCCCGTGGTTATTTATGTGTTAAAAACTGGAATTGAACAATTTTGTGAACCTTTAAAATACAAAAAAATTTAACTTGTAAATTCCGACCGTAGAGCCTTAACCCTACGGTCTTTGGCCGTGTTGGTCTACTGATTGGCGCGGGCATCTTGAACCGCTGCCCAAAATAGTAGCACAGATAGAGGTATACTCAAGGCTAGAATAATCCCTGTGATTAATCCCCCTAATTCTGGTTCCCCAGAGGAAAGTTCAAAAATTGAACCAACTGCGGCGATCGCTGTAATACACGATCCGGCTAATAATAAACCACTTTTTGGCGTTCCAACCATGATCAGTTTTGACCCCACATTATTTAACTTGTTCAGTAACCGGTGCTATTTAACAGGCTTGACCGCTTTCGGAGAAAACTTATATTTAGCCAATTCCTCATTCAGGGCTAATTGATTGTCAACGCGATCGACAAATAACACCCCCTGTAGGTGGTCAATTTCATGTTGAATGGCGCGACAAAGTAACTCAGTCGCCAATATGCTCCGAGGACGGCCGTTTTCATCCTTAAAGGTAACTTCTACCTCTTCTGGGCGGACTACATCCATATAAACCCCTGGAATACTTAAACATCCTTCCTGGAAAGGTGATAACTCCCGGCTTGACTTTTTGATGGTCGGGTTAATCAACACTAGGGGGGGAGTCGCTGCATTATCGGGTTCACAGTCAATCACGATTACCTGTTTGTGTACCCCTACTTGAGGCGCGGCTAGACCAATACCATCGGCACTATACATGGTTTGTAACATCTCGCGCACCAGTTGCCGAATTTCATCGTCAATGCGCGAAACCCGTTTGGCTGGCTGTCGTAAAACGCGATCGCCTAAATAGTGAATATCCAGGGGGGGTTTTTCTAACTTTTGTTTTTCCACCAGAACTTGAGAGGTCATGACATCCTTACTCGCTTTCGTTAACACTTATTCATATTTGATTTTAGATCGCAATCGGGGTTTGGGAGAGCGATCGCTACATATTGGCTCTCAGTATCGTGGCCAATATTCTCAATCACCCCCAAATAAACCCATACAAGCGCCGCCGAAAAATCGACCGGGAGCCCCAAAACTAACCAATAATTAAATTTTTGCTAAGTTTTCCCGTTTTTAGGCCAAATCAGTTTACGTTTTAGTCTTTTATGGCCATAATTGACTCTGGATCAAAAAATCCACCAGCTTGCGGCTGATGGATAACTCACCTATTCGTAGCATCTCAGTTGTTAATGTATCAGTTCCCAGCTATTTTGACATCACCTGACTGGGTGATATTGCGTAACTGAATATGCTTCAAACAGGGGGGATATTCTTGATCTACCCTAAACTAGGGAGTCCCACGGTTTACCTCCTCCTGTTTTTGCCCTCCTAGGTGAACTTTCACCGCTTGACCTAGAAAGTAGACAATTCAGATTCTGGCTGGAGTCCCCATTGACTCCATATCTGTAGTTCTCCATCCTAGGTAATAAGCTCAAAATCTTCCTCAACTCATTCTCAGGAGATTAAGACATGGCATCTCTCACCTATTTGGCTCACCTAAGACAAAAAAGTGATCTCATCAACAGCCCCACCTGTGCATATCCCAACAACCCATCACCAGTTGAACATAAGCAGCACAACTCCCTTAGCTACACCCCTAGTAACCAAGAACTTAAACGCTTTATTGGTTGTAAAGCTGGGGAGGTGATCAAACAGATGAGGGCTTGGGGTTATCACCAAGTTACCCTCAACATTCCCCAAAACTTGATATCAGTCAAGACAGACCAAGGCTCGATCAATTTCCAGCTTTTGTCCTATGACACCATTATTGCCAATGTCAATTGGGACTTATCTTAATTATTTCGAGGACATCTGACGTGCCATATCCCTAAACATATTCATGTTGGGACCGGGACGACGACGATTAGCCGTAGACTTGGGAAGTAAGTAGTCTGTAGCAAATGTCATCCCCTCCGGCGTTTTGCTCATACCACCATTTAGGGGCGCAGAGGATGAGGCTACCTTAGCCACAGCAGCAGGGGCTGGAGTAGCAGCTACATTAGCCTTTGCTGCTTCTGGGGATTTCTTGGCTACAGATTTCTTGGTTTTTTCTGGCTTTTCAGCTTTGGGGGCTTCAGCTTTGGGGGCTTCAGCTTTGGGGGCTTCAGCTTTGGGGGCTTCAGCTTTGGGGGCTTCAGCTTTGGGGGCTTCAGCTTTGGGGGCTACAGTTGGACTCGGTTCTGCTGTGGTTCCCTTAGCCTCATCAAACTCTAAAAAATAATCAGATTTTTTACTACGTCCAAACAGTTTACCAATGGCTAACATTAAACCTACTCCGTTCAGTTTTTAGAAAATTGACACTCATTAGCTAATCACAAGTTAGATTTCAGATTAAAATTATCGGCAAGATTTGTCCACAATTGTTTACAAAACTTTACACAAACCCCATTTATGAGGGTGATTTGTGACAACAAGAGACAAAATCGACATAATTATTTACACTGATTCACAAATTCTCATAATTGCCAGATGAACAACAATCAAGCCTGTAATCCGGTTTTACTGATTCATGGTATTTTCGACACGATCGCCATTTTCCGAGTTATGTCTAAGCACCTGAGACAAAAGGGCTGGGAGGTGCATAGCTTCAACCTGTGTCCCAATTACGGATTAAGTAGCATAGAATGCCTAGCAGAGCAAATTGTCGAATATGCTGATCAAAACTTTGCCCCCAATCAACCCTTTGACCTGGTAGGTTTTAGTATGGGGGGAATTGTCAGTCGCTACTATGTACAGAAGCTAGGGGGAATTGAACGAGTCCAAAGGTTAATCACCATTTCTTCCCCCCATAACGGAACTATGACAGCTAACTTCTATCCAACCAAGGCGGCGGCGCAAATGCGCCGCAACAGCCCCCTACTGTTAGATTTGAATAATAATATAGGAATGCTCGATCGCCTCAATTTTACCTCAATCTGGACTAAATTTGATCTGATGATTGTTCCGGCGAACAGTTCACACCTGAATTGGGGGGAGGAAATTATCCTTGATGTCCGACTACACGCTTGGATGGTTAAAGATCCCAACTGTATCACAGCAGTGGAGAAGGCTTTGAGAACTCCCCTAAAATTCCCACAAAGCAAAGTGATTTAAAATCTTATGTATCCACAGCTATCATTATTATCGAATCCACCGGTAGCAGCGATCGCTATTAATACCCTACTATTGGGAATTGTCGCCCTACTACCCAAAAAACTCTTAACCCCCTCTGGTATTGTACACGCTTGGATTTTAGGGGTGTTGGTCTGGGTAAGTCTCCAAGGACCCGGATATATGGTGGTGGGGTTTTATTTCGTTATCGGATCATCCGTGACCCGCATTGGGATGGCTGAAAAAGAGGCGGCGGGTATAGCCGAAAAGCGATCGGGTGCTAGGGGGCCAGAAAATGTCTGGGGATCTGCCTTAACTGCGGCACTTTGTGCTGTGGGAGTTTTGGGGTTAAAGTGGCTGATGGCTGATAGTCCCATAACTGCGATCGCCACACCTTTACTGATGTTAGGATATGTTGCCAGTTTCAGCACTAAACTCTCTGATACCTGTGCCTCAGAGGTCGGTAAAGCCTATGGAAAACGAACTTTCTTAATTACTACCATGCAGCCAGTCCCGCGCGGTACAGAAGGCGCTATCAGCCTAGAAGGAACTGTGGCTGGTGTGGTAGCATCCCTAGCCATGGCTATGGTGGGCTGGTCAGTGGGTTTAATTGATGCCATAGGGCTGTTATGGTGTATAATAGCAGCGTTTATCGCTACTAACCTGGAAAGCCTGATCGGTGCTACTTGGCAGGGTCAGGTTGAATGGCTTACCAATGAAGTTGTCAATTTTATCAATACCCTAATTGGGGCGATCGTTGCTATCCTGTTAGCAGTTGTCTATTTTCAACTCCCGATTCAGTTTTAAACCGCCAGATTAGCCCAGTATATAGCACACCAAAATCTGAGATAATTGCTATATTAGGGGGGGATGAAGTCTGGGGTGTATACTCCAGTTAGATTAACAACCAAGTTCAAATTATTTTTACCTATGTCTCAACCATTTTTGACCATTAATGATAACGACTCTATTACCCTGAGTCAATCATTACAATATCTACAAAATTCGGGAAAATTGCAGGAATTTCTGGCTAATATTCTCAGGCAATATGTAATTGATAAAGAACTGCAATCTCGCGATGACACAAACTCCAATGCAGCCGCCATTGAGCAAGCCGTGATTAATTTCCGCCTKGAACGTAATCTCAGCGACCCCCAAGCCTTCCAAACTTGGCTCGATGAAAACCGCTTGACCTACAAAAGTTTTCATGATCAGGTTTCCAATGGGTTTAAACGGGAAACTCTCAAACTCGCAGTAGTTAAAGAGAATTTGGAGGAATATTTCCAAGAACGCAAACCGTTTTTAGATTCCGTAGTCATGTCACGAATTGTGGTTGATGACTATGAAATGGCTCAAAGTTTAAAAAGCAAAATTGACTCAGGAGAGGGCAGTTTTGAGGCTTTAGCACGGGAATATTCCGTCACCACAGAACGCCGGGTTAATGGCATGATGGGAGCGGTAAGTAAAGCCACATTACCAGATACGTTAAAACCTACGATTGAAGGGGCTAAGGTGGGTCAAATTATCGGACCTTTTGAAGTCGAAGGGCGCTGGTGTTTGTTTAGAATTGAAGAATTTATCGAGGTGACTTTGGAAACCAAAGGCATTAAAAAACAGTTGCAGGATGAATTGTTCGATCGCTGGATGAATGAACAACTCAAAACCCTGACGGTGAAAATGCAAATTGGTGATTAATTTAGGGCTGCTGGAAAGCTCTTTCCAGTTGTTCAGGAGTCAACTCCTCCAAAATGGTCATCTGAAACACGCTGGAACCTATAGTATTTAGATAAGCCTCATTTAAGTAATTGCGGTTATCTAACTCTCGGCGTATATGT
Organism: Arthrospira sp. PCC 8006; assembly: GCF_046480465.1. NCBI lineage: Bacteria > Bacillati > Cyanobacteriota > Cyanophyceae > Oscillatoriales > Microcoleaceae > Arthrospira > Arthrospira sp. PCC 8006. The sequence continues at coordinate 59,067 of NZ_PKGG01000001.1, read as the reverse complement.
AGGTTAAAAAAAGTCAGGCTGAGGGCTTTTAAATAGGGATAGGCGAGGTTAGGGTCAGGACCAATAATTTCTGGGGGGATGGGTACTTGTCCCCCCTCTTCTTGCAAAAAGGAGAAATGAGTCCCTCTCTCAAATAACACTAGGATGTTGTCGGAGTTGGTTAACCAGGTGAAAGGCTTAATTTGTTCTGCAATAGCTGGGGTAATATAATCATTGGTTCCTGATACGATCGCCAGGGGAATATTAATAGCAGCCATTCCACCTTCACCAAAGACTAAGCTGGTAAAGGGGTTAATAGCGATCGCCGCCTTAATTCTAGGGTCCCGAAAGTTCTGACGTTCTAAAGCCACTTCCAAAGCTCGACATTGGAGGATAATTGATAAATTGAGGGTAATGCGCTGATTGGAAAGATCACGACAATACTGGCTGAGTATTTGGGGATTTAATTTCGCTCCCGCTAAGGCTAACACCGTATACCCCCCAAAAGATTGACCAACTACGCCAACATTTTCCAAATCTAGCCTTTCTCGCCAAAATGGGTCAGAAGCTGATTTTTTTTCCAGTAAGTCTAGTAAATAGCTAATATCTGTGGGGCGATCGGCAAATTCTGAAGAGTTGGGAGGTTCCTCGAAACCTTGTAAAAATCCTTCAAAACGATTAGCACTGGTGGCGATATGTTCGGGAATGGCTACCGCAAAACCGTGAGAAGCGAGATGTTCGGCTAAATAGTTAAAGGTTTTTGGGTCTGACCCTAACCCGTGGGAAATAATAATTAGGGGTGCGGGTCTGTTTATGTTTTCTGGTAAGTATAAAAACAGTGGCGAAGGGCGATCGCGATTAGGATTGAAAAATACTACCTCTGCTTCTCTCCAGCTATAGGGTCCCATATCGCGAGGGTTAGGAATCGTAAATCTTTGTTGCTCTGTCAGGTTAGCAGTCTTTTCGCCCCTCTCCTGCTGTGATATTTGCTCGATAATTGTCTGATTTCTAAATAACACCTGACTTGTTTCCTGGATCACATGGATACTAAAATCTAAATCAATGCGAATTTGAGCATCAGGAAACTCCTGTAGAATACCCATAATGGTTAGACCTTCTGGACGTTTAGAGGCTTGGGCGATCGCTATTTTTAGAGCCATATAACCATTTTCTCCGCTGACCGTGTTCACCACTCTACCCATGCGCCGCAAAATGGTTTCTCCCGTTGGTGAATTTAAAAACCGATCTATACTCCAAGGACTCGCTTCAAAAGGGGATTTTAAAGCTCTTCTTAATCCTTCGGTATCCTGGATATTCAGTAAATAACCATACACAAATAAAAGCGGTGTACTCTCCCCAGACTCGACAAATTTTTCCAGGTCAGCTATGGCAATTGAGGTGTTCGCTATACCATAGGATATGACCATCTCCTCGGCGCTGTGAGCGGGGCTTAATGATGCGATCGCGCTCAAAACTACAGAAGATAAACCCACCCCAAATATTTGCGATACAGACGAAAACCATTTACCAGTCACAGCCATAAATTTCAATGAATTAATTTTATAATAACTTTCGCTAATATATCAACCCGAATCGATTTAATTTTTAAAAGATTGTTAAGAATTGATACATTTTTATTGAAAATTGCTTGCAAAAAGTTGACGAGATTATAGGGGTTGTGGTATCCTCGAAGAAATCGTTACCAAGGGCTTATTGTGTCTTCATCCCCAAATAAAGCCTACAACCCTTATTCTATCGTAATCCAGAATATTATCTCGGCAAAATTTAAAATTCCCGATGCACGAGTTTTACGAGAAAATCGGAGCGTCATTTTCCACCCTATTGACAAAAACCCAATTTTGTGATATGCAAGCCCCGTCCTCTGAAAAGGGCGGGGTTGTTAACAAATCAATTGGCATTATACTCAAAGCCATGGTCATCAGCGTAGCGATGCAAAAATCTCATCACCCGCCCAAAAATATCCTCAGAATGAACCTCAAAAGTACATTCGGCTTTCGAGAGTTCGTCATCTCCCACATAGAAGAACTTAACACCTGTGGGACTGACGCGGATTTCTCCTTCCTCATCCCGGAGCCATAAATGGCTAATTTGTTTGCGATAAGCCCTGAGTTTTTCGATCGCCTTGAGTTGATTAAAGACTAAAACGACAATCTTGGTGTTGCTGTCTCGGCGTTTGCGGAGGCTAACCCCACCCAGCTCCTCGTCAAGTCCATCGATAAACTGGATAGATGTAGACACAGCCTATTCCTCCATAGACTTTAGTCCGAGTTTAACTCTGAATTAAGTACAAACACTCAAAACCTCATAAAACTTAACTCTTAGGGGTTAGAGAAACTGTTGATTCTACCACCACCAATCACGCGACCGGGAGTGCTGCGAGGAGCAGTAAAGGGGGCCTGTTGCTGAATCACTTGATTTTGATTATTTGGGTTTAAATTGGTGGGACCTACCACATAGTTATTGGGATTAGGGGTGGCAGGCTGAAAGTTGGAAAAACCAGAATTGTCCGTCTGAGGCTGATTACGCCCAAAAGGATTAGTTCCGGTGTAGTTATATTGTCCGTGGGGGTTAGCGCGGTTGGGGGGTAGCACAGGGGCTGGTGGTACACCACCTGGCTGGGTTCCAGATAATGGCTGAGGTAGGGAACGGTTAGTTTGATATGGGTTGGGGGCTACATCAACAGTGGCTGCATTAGTTCCATCAATAGGAGCTACAGTTCTGGGAACCACCCAACTCGCTTCGGGAATTTGAACTGGGGGTGCGTATGCGGGTAGAGGAATACCAGAGGCGGTGTTGGTGTTATTATCCCCATTTGTCGATGATGGGGTAGCCACCTGACTATTGCTGCTTCCAGTGACTATCAGAGGGTTGAACATCCCTTGAGTTGGGGTTTGGGTTTCGCCTTCGGATTCACTTGTCGATGATGAGAAAGACTGACCCATCGCCGCCTGTAGTGGGGTGGGTGCTAAGGGGGAGTTAGTTAGGGTTTCTTGATTGTCCTGGTCAGTTGAGTTTCCCCACCCTAATAAACCAAAGGATCCGGGTCTATTATTTTGGGTATTTTGGGTATTTTGCAGAGCCTGGCTGGTAGCATTAAAGGGACTGGTGGCTGTGGGTTCGGGGAATGGTTCAGGTAGGGTGCTGGTTATTTCAGTGGGTCGTGAGTTTCTGGAACTCTCAGTTTGGGTATTTTGATCAGACCTAGAGTTACGGCGGCGAACTTCCTCGAATACGTCTTCTCCGCCTTGGATAGGATTGTTAAATAGGCTAACATCCTCAGGGGAGTTTCGGCGTAATTCTTCGATTAGTAAGCCTGAACTGTCAATTTCGGCAGCGATCGCCAATTCTTCGGGAGATAGTCCACTTTCGGAGGTTTCCGATTCCCAGTCAATCCGATAGAGTTCGGGATTTTCTGAGACTTCCCATACAAATATACTCACTAGGGAAATCACACCAATGGGTCCCCACACCCTCGGCTGGGCGATCGCCTTGAGTTTGGCAATGATCGGGTTAACTGGTTTTTCAACTTGATCGTGGTTGTGATCGTGATGTTGATGATGGTGTTGTTGATGTGACATGATGGATCACCTATTGAGTACAAGGACAGGACTACCCCAGGAATTTGATAAAGCCTTCAGGAACAAGTTGAGCTTCTCCTGACTTAAATCTCTCCACCCGAACCCAGAGGGCTAATTTTTGGCGATCGCCTTCCTTAAAGGGGATTTGCTCCTGTTGATAAAATTGGCGATCAACAAATTTACATCTATACAGTTGAATAATTTCATGCCCCTGACTACCATTATAAACGAAAATGCTTTCCAGGCAATCTAGGTATTCTATATCAGTAATTTCCGCGTTGAGTTCTTCGAGAAATTCCCTTTGCAGTGCATCTCGACTATGTTCGCCAAAATCTACACCTCCTCCTAAAGCACGATAAAAGGTTATTTGTTTTTCCTGGTCGTATCCCTGAGACACCAAAATGCGATCGTTATCCTCAATTAATCCTAGTGCAATTACCCTGATTTTCTGTTTAGCCATGATTCAATTATAATCTAATTAGATTTGAGGGGGACAATTCAAGAGATGCGATCGTTAGCAAAATCAGGATCATGACGATTATTGGAAACTGGCCAATCTTTATTTTGTCCGCCAATAATTAACTCTTCTATGGTAACATAATCTTCACTCAGTTGTTCCAAAGAATTAATCAAAACATCCAAAGCCAAAGCATCACTGGTTCCCAAATCAAACCAACAACGCGCCCACAGTCCCTCATATTCTACTTCCCCCATATTGTGCATCAGTGCCATCATAGCATCATGATTTCTGTCATTCTCATAGGTCATATAATTGAGGTCAACACCCACTTCTTGCACCTGCATTTTTTCCGCATTAAATCCCCCCAATTTACCCAACAAAAACCAGGAATTCAGAACCTCCTCAATATACTGTCTTTCTACCATGGAAGGAATCGTGCTAAACCTTAACCAAATCCAGACATCAAATTGATTAAACTCTCGAAACTTTACATCCATGAGACCAGATTAAACCTCTCTATTTTGGGTGATGATTAAGGTAGATTAACCCCCAATCAATCTGCCATTATATTACCGGAAATAACCGGAAATTATCGGGCATGACAGATAAATTGAGGGGGTGTTGATCAGCCTGTTATAAAGGCGGTAACTGAGTGGGTCCCCATAAGCCATTAGTATCTCTGATGGTATTGCGTAGGGGATGACAAGGGCGGTCTAGGCTATCAATATTATTAAGAGTTTTGCACTGCTCATAAAAAATCTGAGCCACGGTCAGCTTAGGAAGTTGATCAGGTTGTGATAATGCTACATTAAAGCTCTGGTAAGCAGCATCCAATAGCTGAGGGTTATTTTTCTGCCTACCCATAGAGGCGAGAATCTGAGCTTTGAGATAGAACAATTCTGGATGAAAAGGCACTTCTTCTAAGGCTTGGTTAACCATAGTTAAAGCCAGGTCTAATTGGTCAAGATCTCGATAGGCGATCGCAATTCCCCAAAGGGCGAGATAACGAGGACCAGCGTAACGTTGCAGGCGCTCTACAGCAGCCATGGGGTCAGAAAAGGGCAAATTTAAACCCAGAAATAAATCCATATATCCCTTGAGCAAATTTAGCTCGGGGTCTTGAGGATCAATTTGTTCGGCGGCGTTCATCAATCGTAGCACAGTTTGCAGCTTATTTAAAGCCTGGGGAGCMCCCTTAATAGTTCCTTGAGTTTGGACAATATAAGCACCCTCTAAAAAATGACCCACCGCCATATAAAGATTTCCCCGTAGAGGGTCAGAAACCATAAGAGATTGAGCAGTTTGCAGAGTTAGGTCGGCGTAGCGTTTCATAGCATCCCAGTCTTGAGCCTGATAAGCTAGAGAGGCTTGGAGAGCAAAAACCATTGGTTCATTAGTACCAAGCTGTTCAGCCTGTTTGAGGTACTTTTGCGCCTCAACATAGTGTCCTCGCTCAAACATAGCCCGAAAGGCGGCTTCGGTTTGCTCACCCATAACCCTAGGATTATTAGTGCGGAAGGGGTCAGCCGCAGTAGCAGTTAAAGATAACAGAGCGATCGCAATAGGGGTAATACCAAACAGGGTGATAGTTTTGGGGTGAATGGATTTTATAAGATTTGATAAGCTAATCATAGGGATCTTTCCTTGAAAATGCTAATGGGCTGGAGTTTTGCCAAAATTCAGCCCCTAGGTTAATCGAGTCATGCTATCATCTGCACCTAGTTGGTGCCAGGATTGATAGGTTTGAGTAACATTTAGAATTCCTCCAAATGCTATATATCAGAAATTTGCTTTATCATCCGGCCGCCTGCAATGCTCCCATTCTGAATAATATTAATTTAGAACTGCCTCCGCAACAGTTAGGCTTGATTGTGGGCCGTAGCGGTTCTGGTAAAAGTACATTACTAGAAATTTTAGCGGGTCTGGCTCAAAAAACCAAAGGGGATATTCGCTGGCGTGAACAGGAGTTAACCTCTGAACAACTACCGCAACTGGCGGGTTTAGTGTTTCAGTTTCCAGAGCGACATTTCTGCGGCGGCTCGATTTTGGAAGAGTTGCGACTGGGACACCCAGAAATCAGACTCGATATGATGCAAAATGCTTTGGGGGAAGTGGGGCTAGAGAGTCTATCCTTAGAAAAGGCTCCCCATTCCCTCAGTGGCGGACAGCAGCGACGGTTAGCCTTAGCGGTACAATTAATCAGACAACCTCATTTATTGATGTTAGATGAGCCGACAGCGGGCTTAGATTGGTCAATGCGGCGGCAGTTGGTGGCTTTGCTGGACAAGTTAAAATCTCACTGGACTTTATTGGTTGTTACCCATGATGCGGGGGATCTGTTGGAAATTGCCGATTGTTGTTGGCGACTTGATCATGGCAATTTGCAACCTGCTGACCCGCAGACTTTGCTGAAAAATGTCGATCCGGCTGTGGTGTGACGATAGTTTTGGAGGAATTGGGTTTGGGGGAAATTCAGTCGGAAGGTTGGGAAACTCTGGGTTGGATACCTAGCGATCGCCAACTGCAAATATTTAATGTACTCTATGAGCAGATTTTGGCGGGTAATCAACGGCTTAATTTAACCCGCATTACTGATCCGGTGGGGTTTTGGGAAAAGCATTTATGGGATTCTTTGCGGGGGGTCGCACCCTGGTTGTCTGGGGATAAATTGCCTTTGCGGGTGATTGATATTGGTACTGGGGCGGGTTTTCCTGGTATTCCGATCGCGATCGCTATTCCCCAAGCAGAAGTCACATTGCTTGATAGTACCGGTAAGAAAATTGCTTTTTTACAAACTCTAGTCCCTCGTTTGGGTCTGGAAAATGCTATCCCCTATTTGGGACGGGTAGAAGCGATCGCCCAACAGTCTGACCATCGCCAAACTTATGATTTAGTCGTATTACGGGCTGTAGCGGCTGCTACGGTGGCGGCTGAATATAGTTTACCCCTATTGAAAATTGGCGGGGTGGCGGTACTATATCGCGGTCAATGGACCCCACAGGAACAGCAGGATTTAGAAAATGCGATCGCTCCCTTGGGCGGTAAACTAGACTCCGTGGAAGCCTTTGTCACTCCTGTAACCGAAAGTGTCCGCCACTGCGTCTATTTACGGAAAATTAAACCCACACCCGATCGCTTTCCCCGTCCTGTTGGTATTCCCACCCAAAAACCCCTAGGGTCTCCCGAATCCAACTCGTAGGGTGCGTCAGACCCCCGAAATCGTCATGAAAAGCCGGTGATCAACAACTGACGCACCATTTCCCCCGGTCTGTATGGTAGGGTGCGTCAGACCCCCGAAATCGTCATGAAAAGCCGGTGATRAACAACTGACGCACCATTTCCCCCGGTCTGTATGGTAGGGTGCGTCAGACCCCCGAAATCGCCATGAAAAGCCGGTGATGAACAACTGACGCACCATTTCCCTAGGCTGGGGGATGATTTGATCAATGATTTAAGGATGTTAAACTCCAGTCAGGGCGGAGGTTTTTTGCACCTCGTAAATAGGGATGATGTACTTGAGTTTTGTGACTGGGAAAATTGACATGAACGAGAAAGCGAATACAGCGTTCTAGGCTACCCTTGACATACATTTGCTGGACATCTAACAGGGGAACATTTTGCCAGTGGGGACGTTCTCTGGCGATCGCCGCCGGAAAAACCGCATCCAAATCGCGAGTCACAGAAAAAGTCGTACTGATAATCTGTTCTGGATCTAACTGGTTGCGAGTTTCCAATTCATCCAGTAGCTCTGTCACCGCTTCGCGAATTGCGTCAATGGAATTTTCCCTAACCGTAGTTGCGCCACGAATCGCTCGAACTTGCCACTCCACGCCAAATCCTCCTATGATGCTTAGTAGTATAGGTTAACAGGTGGTCAAACACCACCTCGCCTGTGATTGTTTAACCGCCTGCGTGGGAATGTTTAAGGTCGATACAGCCACAGGGGTAAACCACTGGTTCCCAACTCAAATTCTACCCAATTTCGGGCATCTGAGATACTGTTAGTCGCCGCCAGATTATTACTGAGAACCCGATTTAATAAAGATTTCGRCTTCTCTAGGGTACAGCATTCAGTTTTATCGGGGTCAAGATTCACCATTTCCGCTGTCCACCGACGGGCATCTTCTTCACTTCCCAAGCGATCGATCACCCCCAACTGTAGGGCTTGTTCTCCCGTAAAAATGCGCCCATCAGCAAAAGAGCGCACCGCCTCAATTTCCAAATTTCGAGACTCAGCCACAGTGCTGACAAACTGTTGATAACTCGTATCAATCAATTCTTGAAGAATTTGCTGTTCCGGTTCCGTTAATTCCCGGTCAAAAGCTAAAATATCCTTATAAGGTCCTGATTTTATTACCTTAAAAGAAACGCCAACTTTTTCCAGTAGTCTTTCTAAGTTATTTCCCCGCAGAATTACACCAATACTGCCTGTAATAGTGCCAGGATTAGCCATAATATGTTCAGCCCCCATGCCAATATAAACACCACCAGAGGCAGAAATATTGCCAAAACTGGCAACAATTTTGACTTTTTTTCTTAAAGATTTAAGGGCGCTATAAATTTCCTGGGAGTCGCCAACGGTGCCGCCAGGACTATCAATCCTCAGCAGGAGGGCGGGAAATTTCCGTTCTTCAACGGTTTTCAGTGCCTCTAAAACCCGCTTGCGGGTATCACCAGCAATAGCACCACTAATTTCGATGCGAGCAATTTGTTTACGAAAACGAGACTTAAATGGCCAAATCATGAACTTTTGGGGCTTAATCAAATGGGACGGGTATGGCCGAGACCACCAAACAGCCAAAATTGGCTAAGGCTAAACACCTAGTATATATCGAGGAGTACAGCTACCTGATTTAAGTATAATCCTACGGGGGGCTATATTAGCCGATGTGATCCGCCCTGCCTAGACTTTTTGGCAGTTAACCCCTATGATGGGAACGGTAACTTAACGAAACTACATATAGCAGGGGACAGGGAATCAGGAACACCGGACATAAAAAGGCCAAAATCTAGGTTTCACGTTGCGTCTACTGCTATAAATAGCACAACTCACCCCACCGAATCGGGTGAGTGTATATTAAAAGATTCCTGGGAGAAAACTTGCCAATGCTAACAAAGCAGACCAACACGGATTTACCCTTCAAACCATTATTGCTGATCGCGCCATTTTTCCTATGGGGTACGGCAATGGTAGCCATGAAAGGGGTAATTCCCCACACTACACCGTTATTTATGGCGGGGATGAGATTGGTTCCGGCGGGGGTGTTGGTTCTATTATTTTGCTTCATCCAAGGAAGACCTCAACCTAAAACCTGGAAAGCCTGGCTATGGATTGGCCTATTTGCTGTGGTGGATGGGGCTTTGTTTCAGGGTTTCCTGGCTGAAGGACTGGTGAGAACTAATGCGGGTTTGGGGTCGGTGATGATTGACACCCAACCTCTGGCGGTAGCAATTCTCTGTCTGTGGCTGTTTAATGAAAGCATCCGCTTTTGGGGATGGTTGGGGTTGGTAATTGGGGTGATTGGTATTAGTGCTATTGGTTTACCTGATCAGTTGATTTTGGGGTGGTTGAACTTGCTACCTGCAGAAGAAATTGTGACTGTACAACTATTTGAGAGTGGCGAATGGTTGATGCTATTGGCGGCTTTGTCTATGGCGGTGGGGACGGTTTTGGTGCGCGGAGTATGTCGCCACTGTGACCCGGTGGTGGGGACGGGTTGGCACATGATTATTGGCGGTTTGCCTCTATTTCTGTTGTCTGGCGGCTGGGAGGCTGACCAATGGGTTAATATTGATGGCGGCGGTTGGATGGCGATCGCTTATTCGACTATTTTTGGCAGTGCGATCGCTTATGGCTTATTCTTTTATTTCGCTTCGAGTGGTTCCCTAACTAGCCTCAGTTCCCTCACTTTCCTAACCCCTATTTTTGCCCTGCTATTTGGTAATCTGTTTTTAGGAGAGGTACTCACTCCTTTACAATCAATGGGCGTGGGATTAACCTTGGTGAGCATCTATCTGGTCAATCAGAGAGATACCTTGGCTGATAAGTTCAAATTTGGTCACTCTGCTACTGAGTCTATCCCCTCAGAAACTACTCAACCTATGGAGGTATCCCTACCAGTAAAAATCCCCGAGTAGGAAACCTAAACTGTTAACCTAAACTGCGAGGTCAGACTATGAAAATTGGTGCCAACTATCTGGGAGGCGATCGCTGTGAATTTGTCGTCTGGTCTCCCATTCGAGAAACTGTCAATCTGCAAATCGAGACCCCATCACCTCGGTTAGTTCCCATGACTCAGGACTCTGAGGGATACTGGCGCGTGACCGTTTCTGATGTACCAGCAGGGACCCGCTATCGTTACCAACTTGATCGCGATACCATTAGACCTGACCCCGCCTCTCAGTATCAACCAGAAGATGTACACGGACCCTCTCAGGTCGTTAATCATGATGCCTTTAATTGGCAAGATGGCAACTGGTTAGGAGTCCCACTGGCAGATTTAATTATCTATGAATTGCACGTTGGCACTTTTACCCCAGAGGGTACTTTTGAGGCTATTATTCCCCGTCTGGGAGAATTATTAGACTTAGGCATTACCGCCATTGAATTAATGCCTGTTTCCCAGTTTCCTGGTAGTCGCAACTGGGGTTATGATGGCGTTTATCCCTACGCTGTTCAGGCTTCCTATGGGGGACCCGAAGGATTAAAAGCCCTCGTTAATGCCTGTCATCAACAGGGAATGGCAGTAGTGTTGGATGTGGTATATAACCACTTCGGACCGGAGGGGAATTATACCCGTGATTTCGGACCTTATTTTACTTCTAAATATCAAACCCCCTGGGGTAGTGCCATTAACTATGATGATGCTGGTAGTCCGGGGGTGCGGAATTTCGTGGTAGAGAATGTTCTCTATTGGTTCCGTGATTATCATATTGATGCACTGCGATTAGATGCAATTCATGCTATTTATGACTTGGGCGCTAAACATATTTTAGAGGAAATGGCAGACGAGGTAGCCGCACTATCTGAGGCACAGGGCCGCCAGTTTTACCTAATCGCTGAAAGTGATTTAAATGACGTGAGAATTATTAACCCCAAAAACCTGGGAGGTTATGGGATTGATGCCCAATGGAGTGATGACTTTCACCATGCTTTGAGAACTTTAATTACTGGAGATTTGACCGGGTATTATAAGGATTTTGGCAAAGGTGCAGATTAGGCTAAAGCCCTATCTGAGAGTTTTGTCTACTCCTGGGATTAKTCCCCTAATCGCGATCGCTATCATGGTAGTTATGCAGGCGATCGCCCTCCCTCTCAATTTGTGGTATGCTGTCAAAATCATGACCAAATTGGCAACCGTATGTTAGGAGAAAGGTTATCTCAACTCGCCTCCTTGTCAGCCCTAAAATTAGCCGCCGCCACCGTCTTATTATCTCCCTATATTCCCATGCTATTTATGGGGGAAGAGTACGGAGAAAACGCCCCATTTTTGTACTTTATCAGCCACAGCGACCCCGATTTAATTGAGGCAGTTCGCCAGGGGAGAAAATCCGAATTTGAGGAGTTTCACGCCGTCGGAGAAACCCCAGATGCCCAAAGTATTGAGACCTTTAAGCAATCTATTCTTGATTGGGAAAAACGCAGCCAGGGACACCATCAAACCCTCTTAGGTTTCTATAAACAACTGATTAGCCTACGCCATGAGATTCCGGCTATTAAAAAAGGCGATCGCCAAAACCAAAAAATCACCAGCGACGAATCCCAAAAACTTGTATCCTATCATCGGTGGACTGATAACTCCCAAATTCTGTGTATATTGAACTTTAATAAACAACCAGTCACCTACCATTTCCAGAATTCCGGTCAAACTTGGCGCAAAAAGTTAGATTCCTCTGATTCTATATGGATGGGTCCAGGTTCTCATCTTCCTGATACCATTAACAATTCCCAGGAAATCACCCTAAACCCCGAAAGTTGTATCCTCTACAACTGTTAAACATCTGTTAAACATCCATTCACCCAACTACTACTTCCCTCGACATCAATTATGCGTATTCCTGTTGCTACCTACAGAATCCAATTTAACCCTGATTTTGATTTTGAAGATGCCCAAAAAATTCTCCCTTACCTGCAAGAATTAGGCATTTCCGATATCTATGCTTCCCCAATTTTTAAAGCCAGAAGTGGTAGTACCCATGGTTATGATGTCGTTGACCCCAACCAAATTAACCCCGAATTAGGTTCCCCAGAAACCTTTGATGAACTCATCGAAGAAATCCAAGAACGCGACATGGGGTGGGTGCAAGATATCGTCCCTAACCACATGGCCTATGATAGCGAAAATAAGCTATTGATGGATGTGTTAGAACATGGTCCAGATTCCGAATATTTTGATTATTTTGAAATTGATTGGGATCAGGCTTATGAAAACATTAAAGGACGAGTCCTAGCGCCATTATTAGGAGACTTTTATGGCAACTGTTTAGAAAACGGACAGTTAAAACTTTCCTATAATGAATCTGGGTTAAGTGTCAATTACTACAATCTCAAATTCCCCCTCAGAATTGAATCCTATGCTACCCTCATCAGCTATAAAATTAACACCCTTTCCCAAACCCTAGGAAACCGTCACCCTGACGTAATTAAGTTATTAGGGGTTCTGTATATCCTCAAAAATATTCCCTCCGAAACCTCTAGCCAGCAGCGACGAGACCAGGCGGAATTTGTCAAAAAACTGCTGTGGGAAATTTATCAAGAAAATCCAGAGATTCAGAAATTCATTGATGAAAATATCGATTTCTTTAATGGGGATACCGGGAAAAGCGAGAGTTTTAATCTTTTGGATAACCTGTTATCTGATCAATTTTTCCGCCTGTCCTTCTGGAAGGTCGGCGCAGAAGAATTAAACTATCGGCGCTTTTTTACCGTTAATGAATTGATTTGTGTTCGCGTGGAAGATTATAAGGTTTTTCAACGGACCCATGATTTAATTGGTGAGTTGGTCAAGTCGGGTAAATTTACCGGATTAAGAATTGACCATATTGATGGACTTTATAACCCCGTCCAATATCTGCGCTGGCTGCGGGAAAAAACCGGAGAGATTTATATTGTGGTTGAAAAAATCCTCGAATTAGAGGAAAAATTGCCCGCTAACTGGCCGATTCAGGGAACCAGCGGTTATGAGTTTTTGAATTATGTCAATGGTTTATTTTGCCAGAGTAAAAATCAGGAAAGGTTTAATCAAATCTATGCGGAAATGACCGGACTTACCCGAACTTATAATGATTTATTGGTAGCGAAAAAACGGCTAATTGCTGATAAGAATTTGGCGGGAGATGCTGATAATTTAGCCCAGTTACTCAAGCGGGTTTGTGGTGATTATCGCTACGGACGAGATTTCACTTTAGCAGGTCTCAAAACTGCGATTATGGAGTTTTTGGTCAGGTTTCCGGTCTATCGGACTTATATTAATCAGGAAGGTGTGGGAGACGATGACCGCGCCTATGTGCAACAGGCGATTCGGGAAGCTAAGGTTAAATTGCCGGAACTGTTGAATGAACTTAATTTGATGGAAAAGTTCCTGTTTCTTGATTATGATGAGTTTTTGAGTGAGGAAAATCAACAGTTGTGGCTGCGTTTTGTGATGAAATTGCAGCAGTTTTCTGGTCCGTTAACGGCTAAGGGAATTGAAGATACTCTGTTTTATGTTTATTACCGATTTTTGGCATTAAATGAGGTGGGAGGTTCCCCTAGTCATTTTGGTATTTCTGTGGAGAAATTCCATGAGTTTAACCAAGAACGTCTGAACAGTTGGCCCCATGCGATGAATGCCACGGCTACCCATGACACCAAGCGAGGGGAAGATGTCCGATCGCGTTTAAATGTGATTTCGGAATTACCTGATCAGTGGGAAGAAAGGGTAAAGGTTTGGTCACAGTTGAACCGTGTTCATAAAACCCAAATTGATAGCAAGATAATTCCCGATCGCAATGATGAATATTTCCTTTATCAGACTTTGGTGGGTTCTTTCCCCTTCCTAGAAGAAGAATATCCTGAGTATGTGCAACGCATTAAAGATTATGTGGTGAAAGCAGTCCGGGAAGCCAAAGTACATACGGCTTGGTTACGACCAGATACTGATTATGAAAATGGCTTTGTGAATTTTGTCGAGAAAATCCTGGATTTCTCGGAGGATAATAAATTTTGGCAGGAGTTCCGACCCTTTCAAGAAAAAGTGGCTTTTTATGGGATGTTTAATTCCCTGTCTCAGACTTTACTCAAGTTGATCAGTCCTGGACTACCGGATATTTATCAGGGGACGGAATTATGGGATTTTAGCTTAGTTGACCCAGATAATCGCCGTCCGGTAGATTTTGATGGTCGCCTGTCCTATGTACAGGAAATTAAGCGACGATCGCGCACGGGAATGCAGAATTTAATTGATGATTTAATGGCGACTTGGGAAGATGGCCGTCTGAAGTTGTTTTTAATTGCGCGGGTTTTACAAGCGAGACAGGAATATCTCGATATATTCCAACAGGGAGACTATCAACCTGTAGCCGTAACTGGTAAGTATTGCGATCGCATTATGGCTGTGGCGCGCAGTTATGGTAAACATACAGCGATCGCCATTGTACCCAGGTTTTTGACTGATATTATAGAACCCCCTCAATTTCCCCTAGGTGATATTTGGGGAGATACCGCTATAATTGTTCCAGAAGGTAATGGGTCTAATTGGCATGAGGCGATCGTCAATCATGACATAGCCGCGAGTCCCAACATTCTAGTAAGTCAAATTCTCCAGTATTTCCCCGTCGGTTTACTGATCAATGAATCAGTCCCCATTTCCGACAAATAATTCCCTATTCTGCTTGGGGGTATTCTTCCCATAATTTTGTCATTTGGCGAATACTCCCATAATCCCCGTTACCTAATATCAGGTGGTCAAGGATAGGTAAAGACAAGAATTGACCCCCTTCCAGAAGTTGGCGGGTCAGCTCGATATCTTGATGACTAGGTTCAACATTTCCTGATGGGTGATTATGAGCAATAATCAGACGGGTGGCATTGTGTTTGAGTACCTCCCGGAAAATTTCACGGGGATGAGCCAGCGTTTCCGTAGCCGTTCCTATGGTCAACAGCTTAGTTCCCAATAGGCGGTTTTTCACATCCATTAACAAGATAGCAAATCTTTCTTGTGTCTGCCACATCAAATTATGGCTGAGAGCATTAGCAGCCGCTTGGGGGCTGTCAATGACCGTCAATTCCGGGGGTTTAGATAGAAAGACTCGCTTTCCCAATTCGATCGCAGCTATGATAGTAGTAGCCTTAGCCGGACCAACTCCGTGAATTTTAGTAAGTTCCCCAACCCCCACATTTCGCATCACCGAAAGGGGATCTTCCTCACACTGGCTGAGTTCCTTTAATATGTATTGTCCCAGACCAACCGACGAGAGTTTCCCGGCTCCCTGACCTGTTCCCAACAAAATCGCTATTAATTCTGCTGTAGAGAGGCTTTGGGGTCCGAAAGCCATTAATCTTTCACGGGGTCTCTCACTGGTAGGGATATCGGCAATTCTGAGGCTGTAGGTCATGCCATAATTTACACTCGTAAGTTAGATTAAGCATTCCCGGATTGTAGCTCACCAATGACCAAGTAATTCTTAAATCAAAATAAAATTCCCCCTATTCGGGGGAAAATTGACAAGATTTAGGTCTGGCATTTTTCAGGGATAGAAGCGATCGCTTTTGGTAGCTTACGCCAACCCCAATCGCCTATCGCTCCTTAACCCCTATGTCACTAAATAATCAGAATGTCACTGGCGCTGATACGTGGGAAGTTTCCATCCGGCAGTTGACCGAACTGAGCAACAGGAAATACTCCTTCTGGTTGACTGCCGTTTTCATCGTACCTCAGTACACCAGATGCTTGTTCATAAATTAGCACTGGAGTATTAATGTTGGCATCCGCATCGCGATACAGGCCAGTTGGCAAGTAAATAAACTGGTTCGGTCCAAGTTCACTGTTGCTGATT
The DNA here is from genome assembly GCF_046480465.1 of Arthrospira sp. PCC 8006. Classification (NCBI taxonomy): domain Bacteria; kingdom Bacillati; phylum Cyanobacteriota; class Cyanophyceae; order Oscillatoriales; family Microcoleaceae; genus Arthrospira; species Arthrospira sp. PCC 8006. The sequence continues at coordinate 42,993 of NZ_PKGG01000001.1, read as the reverse complement.
CCCGGAACCAGAGCAAAGCCAAAGCCACCAACACTAGCGTCTCTGACAAACACCAGTCGGTCATTACCACCCTGATTAAAGTCAGTAATAAAGTCCGCACTAGTAGTGGTTTTCACCGCGTCACTGAAGCGATAGAAGAACTGGTTGTCACCCTCACCACCAACTAAGGTGTTAACACCGAAGCCACCTTCAAGGGTATCATCTCCAGGTCCACCATCAAGTAAATCATTACCGCTACCACCGAAGAGGAAGTCATTACCAGCGCCACCGAGGAGAGTATCATCGCCATTACCACCTAAGAGGAGGTCATTACCTGATCCGGTTACGAGCAGGTCATTGCGCTCACTACCCTCAACGGTATTGTTACCCTGAAGGTTGGTAATGCTGACGCCCTCATTACCTTCATTGAAGAATTCAACATTAGCTGCAGTGATACTGTCATTACCCAGCGTATTGGCAGTGTCAGATAACAAGATGTCATTGGTGGTTCCGAACACAATAGTATCGTCACCAGCCCCACCAGCGATAACGTTAGTTATACTACCTTGTGCGCCGATAATTAAGTCATTACCAGCACCACCAAACAGGCTAACCTCTAGGGGAGTAGTACCGGTACGCAACCACTCGCCACCGTTCAGGGTGTTGTTGCCATCGCCACCGTCCATGATACTGAAGCGTCGCCCCAGCAGGCTATCATCTCCTTCACCACCAAATAGGGAGTCACCTAAAAATGCAGATTCCAAGGTATCGTTACCAGGACCACCATCTAGGATGCTACCTCCCGCAAAACCTGGTCGGGAACTATTAATACCCTGGGTGGTGCGTTCGTCTGAGGTGTTAGTGGATAGGAAGTCATCTCCCTCGCCGCCCAATAGGGTATCCTCAGCGGCAAAACTCATAATCGTATCGTTACCAGGACCACCATCTAGGAGGTTCTGGCCTTCGCCGAATCTGCCGATGGGACCCATAATTGAGTCATTACCAGCACCACCCATCATGGTTACTTGGGTGATACCAACCAGGGCGGGTGTAGGGTCAAAGGGGATAGTACTCTTGGTCAGAGGATCCGGATCAGATGGGCGAATACCGGTAACCCGTTCATATAATAAAGGATCTTTAACTTTGAGGATGTTTGCAGCTACTAGGGTGTCGTTACCTTCATCCCCAGAAAGGTACGATAGGCTGCCAACTCCCACAACGAAGTCATTATCTTGACCACCATAGAGACTATCTCCGGTGTTGATCCCAACAATCGTGTCATTGCCAATGTTGCCGTTAACCCAGTTGTTACCTTGGTTAGCACCACCAACGGCCGGGGGAATCACTAGACCAACATTGCTCTGACCAGAGGCGCTATAGAAACCGATTAGGTCATCTCCTTTACCCCCGTAGATGGTGTCATTACCCTGCAAACCACCTAATATGGTGTCATCATCCTGATTCCCAAACATGAGGTTGCCGCCAGAGACGGCAACTAGCAAGTCTCTTCCGGCTCCCCCATACAGGGTGGCKGGTTGTTCAGCGACGATGGTATCGCGACCGTCTCCACCCACTAAAGCTACCCCAGGGGCACGACCTACCAGAGAGTCATTACCAGGGCCACCAAATAGGGTATCACCTTGGCCACGAGCTACCAGAACATCATTTCCACTAAGGTCGCTGCCAACTAGGCTATCTCCATAAACCAAAGTACCCCCCAGGGTTGAGGTGACAATGGTGTCGTTTCCTCCAAGACCCAGGATTGTGTCTGGTCTAGGGGCAAAAGGTGCGTCCTGATTATATTGATCAGGTCCGCTAGTTAAAAAGGTTGGACCTCTTCCAGATGTCATTTTGTTTCACTCCTCCGCAATGATGTTTTTTGATCCGTTGGGACTACAGACACTGCCTGAAACACCAGAGATTGTTCCGCAGTAGTTTAACCTTTTTACCCTCAGCAAGTCTAGTCCCTTCCCCACTGTTCTGTCTACAATGTCTGTAGTGTGGTTAGGATTGCTTGGGTGTATTATGATTGGTTCTTGGATCAATTTCTCCAGAATTGTCTTGTAATCATTACTCTTAAAGATTATCTTGGGTACTCTCGTGCTTTGGGACGAAATATATCCCTACTATGTTCCTGCCCACCCCTTATTTCAGCCAGTTTCAGCCAAAAAAGGCGTTATAAGCATCGGATAAGATTTGGCTCAGATTTGATTTTGTTGCCGGGAACTCCTCCTTTTTTCGTCTAGCTCAAAGGTCTATTTGATGGGAATTATATGTTATTTATGACCACCAACTTGGCTGCACCAAATTAGATAATTTGGGGTCAAAGTTTCGGGTTAGGGAAACCTCGATCGCCTATGCAATGACGGGCTGGGAGGAAATCTGTTCCCCAGAGGTAGGCCGGGACTTTTGAGCGACTTGTTCAATCAGTTGCAGTTGTTTTGACAACAATTTAGACAGATCATAACGCTCTATAACTGTTTCCCTGGCTCGGACTCGCAAATCTGCCATGCGGTTGGGGTGGTCTAATACCTCATCAACCCGGTCGGCGATTTGTTTGGGAGAAAAGAAATCGACCAGTAAGCCGTTATAGCCATCTTGAATGACCTCCCGAATAGGGGGGGTGTCCGAACCAATGACTAGACAACCGGTGGAAAGGCTTTCTATCATAGACCAGGACAATACAAAGGGTCGAGTTAAGTATACATGGACTGCAGAGGCTTGAATCACTTTCAGGTATTGTCCATAGGGCAAGGGACCGACAAAGTGAATCCTAGATAGATCCAGGGGGATCTGAGCCAGCATTTTGTCTTTGTAACTCATGCCATTGGGTAAGGATTTACCGTAGCAAACTCGCTCTGAGCCGACAACTACCACATGGCAGTTTGGTCTTCTTTCCTGTATGTACGCCACGGCTTCGATAAATTCTGGAAAACCTCTATAAGGTTCCATACCACGGGCTACATAGGTGACTATCTCATCAACTTGACTCAAGTCTAAATTAGGTAGTACCAATTTAGCGTCTGGGTCGGGTTTGAAATAGGTGGTATCTACGCCGTCATGAATGACGGAAATCTTCGATTGCAGTTCCGGGGGAAATTGCGATCGCTGCCAATAGGTGGGGGAAATCCCCCAATCACAGGAGTATAGGTCAATTAGAATCGGGCAATTTTTTACCCTAATTCTAGCCATATCATCAACGGTGAGGGGGTCGGCGGGGTCAAAGTCCGCATCAGAACCTTTAGCGTTATAAAACCACTCGAAATAACACAGTAAGGGGGTATCGGGAAAAACCTCTTTGACGAAGAGGGTGGGACCCCAACCGGAGTGACCGCAGACGATATCGGGAACAAAACCCATGGATTTGAGTTTCTCAGCCATCCGATACACGGCTTGACCATATATTACAGCACTTTCTATTCCCCGCAAATATTGGTGAGTTTCCGGGGCGCTTTCGCGGTTGGGGGTGAATAGGGCCTTAGTAACTCCGGGAATTTTCCATTCTGGGCGTTCGTATTTGGTCCCGAAGATGATTTGATTGTTGGGGTCCGCACCGAGGGCGGTGATAATATGTCGATATTGGGCGGGAAAGTTGGGATGTAGGAATAATGCTCGCATAATGAAGGAATAGTTGGGCTATGAAGTGATGCTGACTGTGGGGGAAACGGGGGCGCGACAGACCCAAACGCAGTCACGGGGTACGGTGGTGCTGTCTTGGTGTAAGATTTCGTAGCCGATATGGTTGAGAAATTTAGCCATCAGTTGGTCGGTCATTATGGAAAAGGCGGTTCCTTGTCTACGTCCCAGCAGGTTCTGATCCCAATCTACTAGGAATTTCTGCCAACCGAGGTCACTGAGGGTGTTGGTGTGGTGGAATATACACAGGCGATCGCCTTTTAGTAGGGGGGGAATGCGGGTTAGATAATTAAAAATATCACGGGGTTCGATGTGAACCATGGTGTCATAACAGAAACAAACATCCAGGGAGGCTGGCCGAATGCCGTCTAGGGTAATGCCATCTAGTTTGACATAGTTTACTCTGTCTTCTCCGAGGCGATCGCGGGTAGCCTGTAACATTTGCTCGGAGATATCAGCACAGGTGAGGCGATCGCAATATTTCAGCAGTAGGGCTGCTGTTTTTCCGCCGCCAATGCCAATTTCTAGGACTCTATGGTGTTTCTGGATATAGGGGGCGATAAAGGTATTTTCTATAATTTGCTCATACTCCGCCCGTGATTGGGCCGCTCCTGCGGCTTTACCAATCCACTCATCACCGATATGATTAAAGTCGGGGTTGGTGCTTACCCACGTTTGGGCGTAGTCATCCCAAGCGCCTTCATAGTCTATTTTCATGGTATCGCTCACGGTTTTGGGTTTAACCTCCTGGGGGGGTACAGTTGATGGGTTTAACTTATCGTGACTATCCCAACCTAAATCTTGGCCTATAAATTCTCGTAGTTTGAGATTGTAGGGCTGGAAGTAAGCCTGCAATTGTTGGCGCAACTGCGGGGAAACTGGGGAATAGTTCCCAGCATTGTAGCGATTGTAGTGGCCTTGGTGATAAGGGGGAAGGTCTAGGAAGTTAAATACTTGGTTAACTACGGTTTCGGGGTTGCTGTATAGATCTTCGCTGCGGATAATCAGAAATTGGGATCTGGGAAATATTGCCATCCATCTTTGTAATTGTTGGACATAGATGCCTCGGTCAAGGTAACTATAGTGTTGATGGTTGAAACTGTAATAGGTTCCGTTGGCGCTGAGTTTTTGTTGTTCCCCTTCCAGGCGTTGGGCTTCGGCTGCGATCGCTTTTTCTAAGCATAGGGGTTCACAGCCTAGCTTGACTTCCCAGTAATAGTGAGAAATGGCGCGGTCTACGGGGTTCCGCAGTAGCACAATTAATTTCACCTGGGGATAATATTGGTGCAGTCTCTGGGGAACTGCGGGATGATATAGATAATAGGGCGACCCTTCCCCGGTTAGTTGCTGGGGGTGGCTGAGACGGGGAAATTGGGATTGATACCACTGCGCCGGTTGATGGTAGTTGAGGGTGAAATAGTGAATTTCTTTGCTGGCGGCGGGGAGAATTTGCGGATGTTGACAGAGATACTGATACAGAGAATTTGTCCCGCCTTTCTGGGTTCCGATAATTATAAAGTGCGGCGGTGGTGCGATCGCTTTAGTTTTATCTGGGGTCAAAGACCAAGGACTCTCTCCGGGTTCGATTACCACTATTTACTATTTCCTCAATGGCCAATTTCTCTAGCCATCTTACCCTAAATTCAGCTACAATCACCACATCCAGGACAGTGTTTTGGCGATCGCCTGAAAAATACTGAATCATCTAGCTGTGTTGTTATTGAAAGTATGTCAACGGAAACTATAGAGGCGGAACCCTTACTTTATCAGTATCGTAGATTTTTTGCTAATCAGTATCTCCATGGAGATGGCATTGAAGTGGGGGCCCTTAATCACCCTCTGGCTGTACCAGAAACTGCCAGAATTAAATATGTCGATCGCCTCTCGGTAGCAGACCTCAGACGGCATTATCCTGAGTTGGCTGATGAACCCTTAGTTGAGGTTGATATTATTGACAATGGAGAACATCTCCAAACTGTTGAGGAAGCCAGCCAGGATTTTGTCATTGCTAATCATTTTATTGAACATTGTCAAGACCCGATTACCACCATTGAAAATCTACTCCGGGTTATCAAAAAAGGCGGCATTCTCTATCTGGCGGTTCCCGACAAACGCTACTCTTTTGATAGCGATCGACCCATTACTTCCTTTGCACATCTATTGAAAGATTATCAGGAAGGCCCCCACCAATCAAAGGAAAGTCACTATCAAGAATGGGCGGAATTAGTGCTTAAAGAAACTGATAAATATCAGGTTCAGGATATTGTCAAAAAGTTAATTAAACGGGATTATAGCATTCATTTCCATGTGTGGGAGTCTCGGGACTTTTTGGATTTCTTAGTAACCCTGAAAAATCACCTTAATTTTCCCTTGGAAGTTCAGCGCCTATTTGAAAACTCAACCGAGTTTATTACCATTTTGACTAAATCCAGATAGGCATCCCTTCGGGGTAGCGTCAGACCCGAACAGGCGGAAATTATTTCTGACGCAACCCACCCCACATTTAAAGGGGATATTTACAGCAATTTTTTCAGTAGGGAGGTCAGGCTTTCTCCTAATCCTAACACATCCTGCTGTTGTTGTTCATCTTTCAGATTGCCATCAGTGTCAAAAATCTGATAACCATTGGGTAAAGTCTTCTGTTCGGGAATTACTAAGACACCAATACTTTCTAAAATAGACCGCACATGAAACAAGCCTCTTAAACCTCCTAAACCACCCGGAGAAGTTGCCATTAAAGCAGCTACTTTTCCCCGAAAACAGGTTAAGGCTAAAGGAGGTTCTCCCGGTTCCGAACGGGAAGCCCAATCAATCGCATTTTTCAGTAAAGGAGTAATTGAACTATTGTATTCAGGAGAGGCAATTAAAAAGCCGTCATGAGTTTTCAATAATTGCTTAAATTGCAGCACCGTTTCCGGTAATCCTTCCCGGTCCTGTAAGTCTTGGTCAAACAGCGGCATGGGCAAATCTTGGAAGTCGATAAAAGTAACTTCTGCCCCGGCTTGTCTTGCACCTGCAGCGGCAATTTTGACCAGTTTTTTATGCAAGGAAGCCTCTCGTTGACTGCCAGCAAATGCTAAAATTTTGGGTGTTTTTTCCATGATATTCTAGTTAGTAGAAACTGAGGGTAAGGCTAAATCAAATAGCAGGATTTCCGCCGGGTCTGATGTGCCCGTTAATTGGATTATATAGGGTTCATCGGCGGGGGGAGTTATGGCGACTCCATCTCCCTGGTCGAGAGAGCGATCGCCTAAAATTACCGAACCCCTAGCTATTTGAATCCAGGCAACTCTTCCCGGTTTTATGGTATAATCGATATGGTGTTCTTCGGTGGTTAATTTAGCCCCATATAGTTCCACATCCTGATGAATAGTGACCGAACCTTTCCGACCGTCAGGAGAACCCAATAATTGCAGTTTTCCCCACTGTTCAGCCTCAGAAAAGGCTTTTTGTTCATAACTAGGGGGGAGTCCCTTTTCATTAGGAATAATCCAAATTTGCAACAGGTGAACTGGTTGATTTTCCGACCCATTAAATTCGCTATGATAAATGCCAGTTCCTGCCGTCATTCGTTGAACTTCTCCCGGTCGAATTACTGAACCATTACCGAGGCTATCTTTATGTTCTAGGGTCCCTGATAACACATAGGTAATGATTTCCATATCTTGATGGGAGTGGGTTTTAAATCCGCCTCGGGGTTGGATATGGTCCTCATTAATTACTCGCAGGGTAGCGAAATTAATATGATTGGGATCATAGTATTGACCAAAGGAAAAGGTATGGCGACTATCTAGCCAGTCTAACTGTACTTGGCCGCGATCGCCACTATGACGAATTTGGATCATAAAATTATCCCGGCTTTAGATCAAGCGTGATTTGTGGGCAACTATTGATATTTTAATACACAACCGGATTATCTGCTTAATCAACCATTCGGGAATAATGGATAATTGGCAATTAATAATCAATAATTAGTTCCCCGTTACACAAAGAGGGCACGGGTTAGGTAGGCCGGTTAGGTGGGCCGGTTAGGTAGGCCGGTTAGGTAGGCCGGTTAGGTGGGCCGGTTAGGTAGGCCGGTTAGGTGGGCCGGTTAGGTGGGCCGGTTAGGTAGGCCGGTTAGTGGGGCGGGTTTACCAATATCCTGGTATCCAATGTAATTGACCCCAGAACCCGCCCCTACAGTCTTGGGGGTTTCGGTCGGGTTTGGGGGCGGGTTTACCAATATCCTGGTATCCAATGTAATTGACCCCAGAACCCGCCCCTACAGTCTTGGGGGTTTCGGTCGGGTTTGGGGGCGGGTTTACCAATATCCTGGTATCCAATGTAATTGACCGCAGAACCCGCCCCTACAGTCTTGGGTTCCGGTAGGGAGCTAAAGAGACCCAACAGGTGGTAAAATCGGAGAGCTAACAGACCCAAGACTGTCCCCCTAGGGGCAAAATGTTAAAGTGTGTGAATTTAATTGCTGTGGGAACCTATGGATTTTTCTAATCTAGCGGCCCAGTTGAATGCTGGGGCGATTTTACCAGAAAGTATTGTATTGATCACTTTGATGGTGGTCTTAATCGGTGATCTAATTGTAGGGCGGACAGCATCTGCTAAATGGACACCCTATGCCGCTATTGGCGGGTTGCTGCTGTCTATCGTGGCTTTATACTCCCAGTGGGATAGTACCAACACCCTGGCGTTTTTGGGGAGTTTTAATGCTGATCCCCTCAGTATTGTATTCCGGGGAATTATTGCCCTGTCGGCGGCAGTGACAATTTTGATGTCCGTTAGCTATATTGAACAAACGGGAACCGCTTTAGCAGAATTTATTTGTATTTTGCTGACAGCGACTCTGGGGGGGATGTTCCTGTCTGGGGCTAATGAGTTGGTGATGATCTTTGTGTCCCTGGAAACTCTCAGTATTTCCTCTTATATGCTGACAGGATACGCTAAACGAGACCCTCGGTCGAATGAGGCGGCGCTGAAATATCTGCTAATTGGGGCAGCTAGTGCGGCCGTGTTCCTGTATGGKTTATCGTTGCTGTATGGTCTATCTGGCGGCGAAACTAACCTAAATGCGATCGCCCAAGCCATTGCTAATAACGGAGTAAGTGACTCTCTGGGGCTGATAATTGCTTTAGTATTTGTAATTGCGGGAATTTCGTTTAAGATATCGGCGGTTCCTTTCCACCAGTGGACTCCTGATGTCTATGAAGGTTCACCCACTCCGGTGGTCGCATTCCTCTCCGTGGGGTCCAAGGCGGCCGGGTTTGCTTTGGCAATTCGTCTGTTATTAAATGCTTTCCCTGTATTGTCGGAACAGTGGCACTTTGTGTTTACTGCCCTGGCCATCCTCAGTATGATCTTAGGAAATGTCGTGGCCCTCGCCCAAACCAGCATGAAACGGATGTTGGCTTATTCTTCTATCGCCCAGGCGGGGTTTGTCATGATTGGGTTAATTGCCGGAACTGAGGCGGGTTATTCCAGCATGGTATTTTACCTGTTGATTTACCTGTTTATGAACTTGGGCGGTTTTACCTGCGTGATTCTGTTCTCCCTGCGGACGGGTACAGACCAAATTAGTGAGTATAGCGGTTTGTATCAAAAAGACCCCCTACTAACTTTGGGGTTGAGTATTTGTCTGTTGTCTTTGGGTGGTATTCCTCCCTTGGCTGGATTTTTTGGGAAAATTTATCTATTCTGGGCCGGTTGGCAAGCGGGGTTATATGCCCTGGTTTTACTGGGTTTAGTTACCAGTGTGGTTTCCATTTACTACTACATTCGGGTAGTGAAAATGATGGTGGTTAAGGAACCTCACGAAATGTCTGATGTGGTGAAAAATTATCCGCCAATTCGCTGGAATTTGCCGGGGATGCGCCCCTTACAGGTGGGCTTGGTTTTGTCGGTAATTGTCACCTCTCTGGCGGGGATTTTATCTAATCCTTTGTTTACCCTGGCTAATGATTCTGTTAGCCGTAGCCCCATATTCCAACAGGCGGCAATTTCGCAGGCGGAAACTGTGGCAACTGTTGATGTTATTTCTAGTCCGGCAATAATCGCTCAGGATTAGTAATCACCTGGTTTAGGGGCGGGTGATATCGACAGCTTTTTAGTTGCTCGCAAATCTGGCTAAACTCGCCCCTAATCATAGCGGTTGGCAGTAATTACCCCCGTTGGGCGATCGCATAAKATCTCCACGGGGCGGGGTATCCTTCCATGGTTTCTTGGGGATTTTCGGGGTTGAGAAACTCCTGTAAACTGTCGATAKTAGCCCAGGTAGTCCGCCGTTGTTCTTCTACTGATAAAGGTGAAGCGAAAATACAGCGAACTTTAGTAAATCCTGCCCTAATCATCCAGGTTTCTAAACAGGACTGGGTGGGGAGAAACCAAATTCCTTTGGCGTTGGCGTAGCGTTGGCGAGGGGTGAGGGCGATCGCTTTTTCTCCGGGGATACCCTGACAGTCGATGATGATTTCTCCTTTTGGCGCTAAGGCTTGCCGCATTTTTCTCAATAAACCAATGGGGTCGGTGTGGTGATAGAGAATACCTAAGCAGAAAATGGTATCGAAAAATTGGGGATAATAATCTATATGTTCGACTCCTAATAATTCAAAATGTAGGTTTGACTGACGGACTAGGTTTTGCATTAGTTGGAAGTTCCAAAAGTGTTTGGCGTAGGGTTCAAAGCCAATTACACAATCGGGTTGCTGGTCTGCCATGCGAAACATATAATAACCATTATGGCAGCCAATATCCGCTACTTTTCGCTGTTTTAGGGGCTGAATATGGGGGGTAATTCTCTCCCATTTTAAATGCGATCGCCATTCCGCATCTATCAGCGTTCCAAATAATTCAAAAGGCCCTTTTTTCCAGGGGCAAAAAGTTTTTAATGTCGCCTCAAACCGCCGTTGCTGGTCTGCGGAAAGTTCCCCCAAGCGTCCGATTTTCACCACCGAACCCGACAAGTCAAACCATTGAGTTTGGATATCCTCAACTGCTTCTACTGCTTCTCTATACCGGTTTATTTTATCATCAAATAACCGAGGATAAGCATATTGGCGCTGTTGCTGAATCCCATCACGGTTAATGTCGATATCATAGGCAGCCAAATAATCATCAGCATGGTACATATAACAATCCTTATTCGCTGTCAATTTTCCATCAATAATTAGCCAAGGGTCATTGGGGGTTATTTGATAGCAATAAATGAGGTGAAATTGTGAAACTTTAATAAGGAATCCACCGCCGCAAATCCACTGTCATGCAGCATGGCTACCTGTTGCATTTGAGTGAGGGGAATTAAGACATTTTCTAGGGCTTCCTTTTTGCGTTCAATCTCATTTGTCGCATAGCCGTTTCTGGTTTTAAAGGCTTCATAATGGCGGGTCATGGTTTCCTGGAATTGGGGATAAGGCGATCGTAGTTTTTCACTCAGAAATAATAAACCACCCGGCACTAACCCTTCATAAACCGCATTTAAAACCTGTTGTCTTTGGTGAACCGGCAGAAATTGTAGGGTATAATTCATCACCACAATACTGCTATTTTCAAAACTACTATTTCCCGCACTTTCACAGATTAACTCTATGTGGTGGGTGTCTTCTAAACCTGATAACTTTTCCTTAGCTTTCGCTAACATGGGTTCCGAGTTGTCAATACCAACTAGGGTAGCAGGTGTTTTTAAAAATCGCCCCAGTAACTCTAAAAACGTCCCCGTTGAACAACCCACATCAATAATTTTAGTACCAGGTTGATAATAGGCTTTAGTCCATTGTACCGCACAGGCAACCACTTCTTTATATAGGGGAACCGAACGGGAAACCATATCATCAAAAACCCGCACCACATCTTCATTAAAAGTAAAAGGTTTTGGCCATATTTCCTGTTCAAATAGTTGGTCTTTGTCGGAACTTAGATAAAGTTCTGTATCCCAGAAGTTAGTCATAATTTAATTTTCCATATCGGGTCATACAACCATATTTTACAACCAACCTGCTTCCCCAACATCAATAATGACGGTAACAGACATTACTGATAATTTCTGAAATTGATATATTTGATAATATCATGTAATAGTTCAACCATCAAATACCCAGATGAATCTTATGTTTTTGGCTAAGGGTTTAGTTATTGGCTTCTCCATTGCTGCCCCCATTGGACCCATTGGAATTTTGTGTATTAGGAGGTCTCTGACTCAAGGTAAAATAGTTGGCTTAGTGTCCGGTTTGGGGGCGGCTACTGCTGATGCAATTTATGGCTTTATGGCTGGTTTTGGACTCACAGCAATTTCTAGTTTACTCCTGGGTCAACAAACATTATTAAGAATATTGGGCGGTTTATTTTTATGCTATTTGGGCTGCAAAATTTTTGGGGATAAGCCAGCTAATGAGTCTGCTAAAATTAACCATAAACTCGGTGCTTATGCTTCCACCTTTTTGTTAACTCTCACTAATCCCATGACTATTTTAGGGTTTATTGCTATTTTTTCTGGCTTGGGTTTAGGGGAAACCAATAACTATTTTGATGCCACTTTGTTAGTGTTAGGAGTATTTTTGGGTTCCGCCCTCTGGTGGTTACTGTTGGTGGGGTTCATTGAATTATTTCGCGATCGCTTAAATTCTACTATTTTTCAATGGGTTAATCGAGTATCTGGGCTAATAATTATCAGTTTTGGTATCTTAGCCATTGCTACAGTTATATGGCAATAAAACCGCCCTAGCTGGCGCACCCTCTGACCCGATAATTTTTAAAGGGAGACAAATTAACTGATATTCTCCAGGTGCAATTTCCGCTAAATTAATGCCTTCTAAAATAACCACTCCTGCAGTCAGTAATATTTCATGAGTTAAGGGACTATCATTAAACCTTTGAACTGACAGATAATCAACACCGACTAATTGAATACCAGCATCAACCACCCATTGGGCTGCATCAGCAGTTAAGGCAACATAATCTTGTTTAAATTCCGATATTCCTCGCTCCCAAAGCTGAGAATTAGCAGTTTTAAATAAGATTCTTTCCGTGTCTTTGGGGATGTTTAATTGATTTAATAAATTAGCAGTAATTGCGGTAACATCAGCCACTGAAATTACTAAAGCCCGCCCGATTAACGTCTCTAATGATAGTTGTTCAACAGTAGGACCACCATCAATAAAATGAGAGGGAGCATCTACATGGGTTCCCACATGAACGCTGCTTGCCATTTTAGAAACATTTACCCCATGTTGGTCAATGGTTTTGGTAGACTCTAGTTGAAAGTTTAAACCTCCTGGCCAAGTGGGGAGTTGGGAGTGTAGACCAACGGAAATATCGAGTATTTTTACCATGTTGATAACCCCAGGAATTGACAACCTTGCTCTAATTATACCATGAGTTATCTTACTATTCATCTAATAATAATTAGAGACTTCAATATTTCAAATAAAAATCACGGATTAATGCGATAAATTCATCACTGTAAATGTGTCGGGATTTTTCAATTATTAAGGTGTGTGTCTGGCAGGGTTTTTGATGTTTGCTTAATTCCATAATGATGCGTTTAACGGAATGTGTGGCTGTGGGTTTGATTAACAATTGACGATCGCAATATAATCCGAAGGTTGGGGCTATGTCTTGAAAGTTGATGGCGGCTGCTGTGGGATAAATTATTGCTAGTTTCCCGGTGGGTTTTAATAATTTGGTCGTTACTTGTAAAATATCTAGCTGGGAGAGGCTGTCGCTATGTTTGGCGAGGGCTATTTGATGATTATTGGGTTTATAAGCATTGGCAAAAAAGGGGGGATTAGAAATGATTAAATCGTATTGTATATCACAGAAATCCGCATATTGTTGGATAGAATTATGATGAATTTTTAGGCGCGATCGCCAAGGGGAATTAGCTATATTTTCACTGGCTTGTATATAAGCATCTCTATCAATTTCTACAGCATCAATTTTCGCTGGTGAACGTTGGGCTAAGATTAAAGCAATTAATCCGCTTCCCGTCCCAATATCTAAGATATTATCGACAGATTTTACATCTGTCCAGGTTCCTAATATTACCCCGTCTGTGCCGACTTTCATCCCACAGCGATCCTGAAAAATGGTAAACTGTTTAAACTGAAATTTATGGCTGACCATACCTAGGATTAATTGCGTAAAATTAAACTACCTGGGGTAACTTTTTTAATCCAGTCTGTGATGATAATTTGGTCACGATCGCCTTTTTTGATTGGGTCTCCTTGGAGATTTTTAAATGTCACAGTTTCAGGAATATCAACTTTTTCTCCGGTGGGAATTACCACTTGATTAATTTCGGAGATATCAAAAGGACGTAGGACTTGGAAAACGATATATTTACCACTTTCTCCCCCCAAAACTTCGGCGACACATGAATCATTGCGATAATGGGAAATTTTAGATTTTGACTTCATTCGGGAGAAAATAGAGGTGGTGCGATTAGCTTTAAAAAATGGCGATCGCGCTTCGGTCTGCCAATTTTTTTTAAGGGTTACTGGGTCGGTGAAAATCTGCTCACATATCTGGTCAATATCTGGGGCTAAATTACCATTTTTCCCCAAATGTCTGAGGTCTAGGCGCAGGCTATGTAAACCAGCCTTTTCTAGTCCCTCTAGTTGATCTAAAATAAACCAATCTTTATCTAAAAATAGAAAAGTTCCCTGGTGAGTTTCTACCGCAGGAAGGGGGCGATCGCCATTTTCTTCAGCCATAGCTTTCACTTCAATAAAACCTTGATTATTCTCCTCTGATATATGTTCAGCTAATAGCGATCGGGGTGAGTAAAAAAGCAAAATTCTCCCCACCCCCAATACTTCACAGGGTACGGGTAATTTCCGGCAATATTCAATTAACTTATTTTCGGGAATTTCAGTTGATAAAATCAGACGTTCTAAACATCCAGCGAACAGTTGACACCATCCTATTAACGCCTCAAAATTATGATTTCCTGTCTCTACAATTAACTGAATAGGTAATTGGGGATAATGAACCATTAACCATTCCGCCGCGCCGGGATCACATACTCGAATAGCGGCAAAATTTAGGAGATCCCAATCACAGAGGCGATCGACAATTTGCATCATCACCCCTTCGGTCATTAAAATATCCCAGACCAAAACCGGACGCAACCCCCGTTTTTTCGCCTCTTCCGCCAGAAAAAACACCTCTGGCTCGGTTAACTTTCCCTGTCTAGCCAATAAAAAAGGTTCTAATAAAACCTCCCCTAAATTAGCTACCCTAGCGCATCTATCTAAGTCCTCTAAACTACCCACAAAAGTATTAAATAGCATCAATTATTCCCTAATTAACTACCAGTAACCATAGAGTATGGGGCTGTTATTTCCACTTTAGATGGAGATAATCTCAGCAAATGCAGTTGGTTAACTTGCGCCAATTTGGGGACTTTGGGGATACAAACAATCCCATCTTTTCGCATACAATTAATCTCCTCACCCACGACGGAAAATAAGCGATTAACTTGATAATTAATGGGCTGACTATGAGGAAGGATAAACTCGACTTTATCTCCCACAGATAAAGGTTCTACCAATTTGATAGCGATCGCCTCTTCAGTCGTATCTAAAACCATCCCTAAATAATCATGAGTTCCGGTATTATTTCCGGCGGCTTGCTCAAAAACCGAACCATCACCCGCCGCCGTTTCTAGGGAACCAGAAAAATAATCCCTATGGGGAATTGACTGTAAATCTGCCGCTATTTCCTGCAATAATTCCGGGGTTAACTCACCTTGAGAATAAGCATCAATCGCCCGACGATAGGCTTTACAAGTCATCGCTACATAAAAGGATGATTTCATCCGTCCTTCAATTTTTAGGGAACAAATGTGATGTTTGAAAAAATCACCCACCTGATAGATACCCCACAAATCTTTGGAGGACATAAAGGTAATTGGGGAAGCCTCAGAAGATAGTTGATAAGGAAGGCGACAGGATTGAATACATCCACCTCGGTTAGAATCCCGTCCGGCGGTATAATTAGAAATGGTACAATGTCCAGAATATGCCATACACATCGCCCCATGAATAAACATCTCTATTTCTAAGGGCGCTTTCTGGGTATTTTCGGCTGAGAATTTAGCCCGAATTTGACCAGCTTCGGGGATGCTAACTTCCCTACCTAAAATTAGGCGATCGACCCCAAATCTCGTCCAGAGTCTCGCTGCATATCCATTTAAACAGGAAGCCTGAGTTGATAGGTGAATTTTCAGATTAGAACAGTTTTTAATAACTCGCATAACTCCCAAATCGGAGACAATGACTGCATCCACATTGAGCTGTTCTAATAGTTGACAATAATCCCCAAATTCGCGAAAATCTTCATCATGAAGGAAAGCGTTTAAAGTTACATAAACTTTAGCACCCTGTTGATGAGCAAATGTGACACCTCTGTGTAATTCTTCGGGGCTAAAATTATCAGCCCTAGCCCGCAATCCATAATTTTGACCGCCCAGATAGACAGCATCTGCGCCATAGGTAATAGCAACTTGTAATCTTTCTAAATTCTTGGCTGGGGCTAATAGTTCTGGTTTCCACATAACAAAAAAACTGCTTAACTAACGGGTGTCTGATTAACTTCTAAAATCTCTCTAACGGTTCGTCCATCTCCTTGAAATCCAAAATACCATAAAGCTGTCGCTGCTTCCGCCCTAGTGACAGTTTTTTGCGGTTGAAATAGGGTAGTAAATCCAAACACGCGCCGAATATTAGCATTATCTCCGTTATCAAAATCTGCTAAAATCGCCCTGATTGCATTACTATTAATTTTCGAGGCATCCTGAAATCCCCAACGTTGTTCAACGGCATCTACAGTTCCTTGGGGTAAGCCTTGGCGAGTATCTAAGGGCACTTTCCAAAGGATTAAATACTCGCGGGTTAAGGGTGCATCTGGACGGAATTGCACGGCGGTAGAATCCCCTGATAAAGAACTAGGAATTAAGCCAGCTTCAGCTAGTCCTTGAATTTCGGAAAAATATGGATGATTCGCGGGAACATCGGTAAATACAGGTTGACTACTAGAAATGGCTAAACGAATTTGTCTACCGGGAATATCAGCATAAATTTTATTGTTAGCTTGGACTAAAGCACGGGCAAATTCTCCCCTGGTAATAGCTTGATTAGGATTAGGAAAATTTTGCTCAAAAATACCTATTTGGGCGACATCCATGGCAAACTGTTTTAATTCCTGGGGAATGTCGCTAGTTGTAGAAGTGGTGGGGGTGGGGGTGGGAGTAGTTTCAGATTCTGGGGTAGGACTTGAAGTGGTAGCTGTAGGGTCAGGAGACTCTGGGGACTCGGAGGGGGTAGTTTCGGGTTGAGAAGCGATCGCTTGTGGGTCGCGAGAATAGTCTATAGAAAACTTAGTTTTTCCCTCTAATACTTGCTCCAATTGCAGGTTAATTGTTACCTGTAAATCCTGTTTGGTCGCCACCAACAAACCATCACTTTCTTGGTCGCTATTGCTAACTATTTCCCAGCCATCTGATGTCAATCTATTTTGATAGTAGGTTTTGACTAAATCAATGGAGTCGGTGGTTCCCCAAACTGTTGAAGTTTTTTGTGTATCGCTGGCTGCGAGGGTAACATCTTGTAAGCTGGAACCGGGATAAATGGAGATTTCCTGGGGGAAATTAGCGGGTAATTTGAGAAAATCATCCGGGGGGGAAATTTGCTGATTTTCGGTATCAGTAGATTCCTGAAAAGGTTGATTTTCTTGCAGTTGTGGATCTGCTTCTAAAGATTGTTGTAAGGAGTCTCCTAGGGTACTGTTGGCACAACTACTTAATAGGGCGGTTATGCCAATTATGGGGATAAGTTTGATTAAATATGGGCGGGAATATTTCACGATTTTAGGTTCTCAATGGGTTGATAATTACTCAAGGAAATGGCTGATAATTTAATTGGGGACAGTTACGGGAACCCCATTTTTTTTGGGGCTCAGTCCTAGAATAAAAGGAACTGCTTTTTTCACCCATTCCTGTGGGGAAGTAAAAGCGGCTGCATCTTCTCCATAACAAATTTCTAACATATCTGTGTGAATAATTCCCGGACTCATGGGAATGGCTGCTAACCCTGGGGGAAGTTCCTGGGCGAGGGCTTGGGTTAACCCTTCGATCGCCCATTTTGAGGTACAATAGGTGGCTACCTGGGGAGAAGTAGATCGCCCCCAACCGGAACTCAGGTTAATGATGATACCGCTACCCCGTTTAATCATGGCGGGGACTAGATAACGGATAACATTTGCTACTCCTTTAATATTGACATCAATTACCTGATTAAATTCATGGGGTGGCACTTCCCACAGGGGCGCAAGTGGATTAATAATGGCGGCGTTATTAATAACTATATCGGGGGCAGGATAATTTTTTAATAGGTGGTTAACCCAATTTTCGACTGATTGATGGTCTTCGACATTAACTACTTGAAAATCATGGGGTTTTCCATATTGTTGGTTCAGTAGGTCTATGGGTTCCGGGGAACGGGCGCAACCAATAACGGTATGCCCTAAATTAATAAAACTCTCGGTCAAAACTCTACCTAAACCTCGACTGACTCCAGTAATTAAAATAATCTTACTCATCATTAACTCCTATTTAGCCATTAATTAGTTTAACAGATAATCGTTTAAATTGCCATCATAAACTCTATCAATCTGTCAATATGTTCTGGTTCATGGGTTGCCATTAAGGAAATCCGCAGGCGGCTGGTGGTGACGGTGGGGGGGCGAATAGCGGGGGCAAAAATTCCCTGCTGTTGTAATTKTTGGGCTACCTGTAAAGCGATCGCTGCATTTTTTAGGTGGTAGCATAAAATCGGGGAAGTAAAACTGGTAAAGCCGGAAAAATTGGGATTTTCAGAATTATCAATATTCCCTAATTTTTGCTGAATAGTTGCCACATTTTCCCATAATTGGGCGCGTCGGTGGGGTTCTTGTTGCACAATTTTAACTGCTGTTAAAGCGGCTGCTGTATCCGCTGGAGTTAAACCCGTTGTATAAATCCAACTAGGGGCGCGGTTTCGCAAAAAATCAATGGCTGTGGCTGAACCTGCTACATAACCTCCCAGACTTCCTAAAGCCTTACTTAGGGTTCCCATTTGTAACAGGGGAGTCCCGGTTAAATCGAAGTATTCGACACAACCCGCGCCAGTGTTTCCAAAAACTCCGGTAGCGTGGGCTTCATCGACTAATAACATACTATCAAACTCTTGGGCGAGTTCTACTAATTGTGGTAGGGGGCATAAATCGCCATCCATGCTAAACAGAGTGTCGGTTATAATTAGACTTCTGCGGTATTGGTGGCGATGATTTTTTAACAGGTTGGTTAGGTGATTAATGTCGTTGTGGGGATAGTTAAAAACGGTCGCACCGCTGAGTTTTGCCCCCATCTTTAAACTGGAGTGGTTATACTCATCAGAGAGAATGATATCTCGCTGATTAACTATGGCGCTAATAGTGCCAATATTAGCTAAATAACCGGAACTAAAAACTATGGCATCTTCGGTATTTTTCAGGTGAGCGATCGCCAATTCTAGCTGTCTGTGTAATTCCCGATGTCCGGTTAAAAGTCGCGAGCCGGTGGTTCCTGTTCCCCACTCACTGGTCGCGTTCATGGCGGCTTCTATTAGACGTTTATCTCCTGCTAAACCTAAATAATCATTACTGGCAAAATTGAGCATTTCTCGCCCATTTACAGTAATTATCGGACCGGGAATACTCGTAATGGGTGTAACGGAACGATACCAATTAGCCTGGTGAATAGTATTAAGCGATCGCTGCATCCACCCATAAGCATCTTTAACCATAACTCGTATTTTTTAATCGGGGAATAAATGTTCAGAGGGGTTAATAGTATCGATATCCGCACTATTGCCACGCACAGGAGGCAGCCTTTCGACTAATCCCATATCAAAGGCAATATCTGGCAACTCACCCACCATATATTGTCCGGCTTCCCAAATGCGATTAGGGGTAAAACAGATCTGGCGCAGTTCCACCACTTCGGTGGGGTCAAACATTTGCCTAGACATTCTTCTTTCTAGTCCCATTCTTCTATAATCTCCTCTTTTTTGATTCGATGACGGGCATTTTTGAGGTCATTACTATTAATCATTTTACCACAGTGGGGGCATATAAATGTAGTGACTTCATATTTTTGGGCTTTTCTTTCCTCAATTACCTCCGCAAAGCCAGAGGCGATAATACCTGCGGGAAGTGCAATAATACCAATACCAGTGATGGCTAGAACCGCCCCCAATAATCTCCCCCAGGGGGTAATGGGATAAACATCACCATATCCCACGGTGGTTAATGTCACTACCGCCCACCACATGGCTAAGGGAATATTAGCAAACTGTTCCGGTTGGGCTTCATTTTCCAAAAAATAGATGAGACTCCCGGAGAAAAACAACAAAATTATCACCATTCCTAGGGTCATGATTAACTCTTCTTTTTTATTGTTTAAAACACTTTTAATCATGTTTAATGATTTCATATATCTAGTTAATTTAAAAAACCGCAAAAATCGAATTAATCTAAATAAACGCGCCGCCCTCATATCGGGAATCATCATCGGCAAGAAAAAGGGTAAAACTGCTATTAAATCAATTAAAGCCAAAGGGGTTAACATATATTTAATTCGTCCCCAAAATGGATGCTTATAATGTTCATCGATTGTACAAGACCACAGCCTCAAAATATATTCGATGGTAAAGGAAGCAATGGAAAAATATTCAAAGTTTTGGAATAAAACATAATATCTTTGTCTAAAATCAGCCACAGTAGCTAAAGAAACTGCGATGACATTGAGGACGATTAAAATAATAATAAAAAAATCGAAAATCTTACTAAATGAATCATGGATAGTCCAGACTTCTAAAATGAGGAAAAGTCGTCTTTTGAATTTTGGTAGCATTATTCATAAACCCAGCTAATGTGATGATTTTATTATAAAACACGAAAAGTAGCGATCGCGTAATCATTACCCGATCGCCACTTTCAGAATTATCAACTTAGGGAATAGCCCCAGTGTTACCGACTCACATTAGCATCCTGTAGTTCCCCAGGACGCACCGCGATTTGTTCCGTAGCATTTCCCCGCCTAACTTCCAGTCTTAAAGGCTTCCCAATTTGGGCTTTTTCGACAACCTTCTGTAGTTGGTCTGTTTGAGTAATGGATTTACCATCAATTTTAGTCACCACATCACCGCGACGTAAACCGGCGTTGGCGGCTGGACTGTCAGGAATAACCTGCACTACCAAAACTCCCTCAATTTCAGGAATCATCACCATCGAGTTAGGATCACTATTAAATTCCTTAGCTAATTCTGGCGTTAAAGTAATCATCCGAATACCAATAAACGGATGAGGGATTCTTTCACCCCTGGCTAAATTGTCTTTAATAGCCTTAGCCGTATCAATAGGAATGGCAAAACCAATCCCTTGACCATCGGCGCGAATCGCTGTATTTATGCCAATTACTTCCCCTTGTTCATTTAACAAGGGTCCCCCCGAATTACCAGGGTTAATAGCTGCATCAGTTTGGATAAATTCTAGGCGTTTATCAGGGATTCCTACCTGAGAACTAGGACGGTTTAAAGTGCTAACAATTCCTAAAGTCACCGTGTTATCTAATCCCAGGGGATTACCAACAGCGATCGCCCAATCTCCCACCTGTACTTCCGCCGAATTACCCAACTTAGCCACAGGTAAATTATTGCCATTAATCTTAACCACAGCTAAGTCAGAAGGCTCATCAGCCCCCTTAACTTCTCCTTGAAATTCGCGGCCATCTCGCAGCGTGACAGTAACTTTATCCGCACCTCTGACCACATGGGCGTTAGTTAAAATCATGCCATTACTGTCCACAATAAAACCCGAACCTTGTCCCCGTTGTTGATATTCCCGGGGAAATTGTGGCATATCTTCCCCGAAGAAACGCCGGAAAAATGGATCATCAAAAAAAGGTTGAGGAATATTAGTAGAAACAGTCCTTTCTGTATCCAATCGCACCACCGCCGGACCCACACGATTGACAGCATCGGAAACAAAATTTCCGACCCTTTGGGGGACAAGCGCCACCGTTTCCGGTGGGGTAGTTGACCCCCTTACCACCTCCTGCTTAATGGTCGCCTGGGCTACAGGGGTTAACCAATCAGGAAACAATCGCAGGAATCCTAAAGTTAACCCTACACTCAACACAATGGCGATCGCATAACCGCCAAACCGACCCAAAAAGTTAGATCCTTTTTTGTCTTGCATTAACCAGCCTCTCAACAAGCATTTGATTATATTTTAGATTGCCGGCCACAAAATATCACTAGCTGTTTTAAACCAGCCATTCACCTTGCGCCATAACCTTTCTGGTTTATTATCTACCACCTCAGAGGCGATAGTTTCCACATCGACAACTGTGGCATTTTCCCAATCATCCCGTTCAAAATTCCGAATCGGACGGGTATAAGATGCCATATTTTCCGATTCAATTAATTTCCTTTTCACCCAGTCACGCACCTCTCCGGTTTGATTAATTACCAAATTTTCCCAGGTAGTTTGAGAGTTCATAGCTTCTCCTTTGTGTGAGTTGTTTTACTTCAGCCAATTTTCTAGGTTTTGACGAGGGTTAAAACTGCTGATTTGTTGTAGTTCTTGGTATAATTGCCGTTGGCGATCGCTTAAACTTTTCGGGGCTACCACCTTTAACCGCACAATCTGATCACCTCGCCCCCCTTTAGGAATCGGCCAACCCTTACCTCGCAGCCGCAGAGACTGTCCCGATGCCACCCCTGGGGGAACCTTCATTGTCACCTTACCGGACGGCGTAGGAACCTGAATTTCCGCCCCTAAAACCGCCTCCTCTGGACTAATTCCCACCTCACAAATTATATCGTTTCCATCAAACTGAAAAAACGGATGTGCTTCGAGTTCAACAGTCAAATATAAATCCCCTCTTTTACCAGAAGTAGGACTAACTCCCCCCTTGCCTTTTAAGCGGATCTTACTATCAGGCTTCGCCCCTGGGGGAATTTTTACCTTAATCGTTTCTCCATCCAAGTTAAATTTCTTTTCCACCCCATTAAAAGCCTCCGCAAAAGTCAGAGGTAATGTCGCCGTAAAATCGCGGGGAGGCACTTGTTCATAATCCCTATAACCGCCACCAAAAAAGTCCCCAAACTCATCAAAAGCACTATAACCGCCACCACTAGGATAGCCATAGGACTGGCGAGGATTACCCCCAAACCTGCCTAGTAACTCATTAATAAAGTCATCAAAATTACCATATTGGTTAAAGTCAAAATCACCCACCCCTCCCGGTGGTGGTCCCGCACTAGAAGGGTCCCAATATTTCCCAAATTGATCATACTTCTGTCGTTTATCGCGATCGCCAAGAACCTCGTATGCTTCATTAATATCTTTAAATCTTTGTTCCGCAGTGCGATCGTTAGGATTAACATCAGGGTGATATTTCCGCGCTAAGTTTCGGTAGGCTTTTTTGATTTCCTGTTGACTGGCATTCTTATCTACCCCCAAAATCCCATAATAATCTTTATAGTTCGTTTTAGATGACATCAGCAAGCACCTCCTTCTTAGCTTATCTACAAGATAACAAAATTGGGAATTGGGTTCAAAGCCAGATCACCTTTACTTACCCATTCCCAACTTATTAACTCTTATATTAGCAGTCTAGTCGCTATTTTTCTGGGTTCAGAGTACATATCAGCCAGCCTGATCAGCATCCAGTCTACCTAGATTATAACTGATTTAACCCAGATTGACTTTAACCACCCGATTTTTTTCTTCCTCAGCTTTAGGGAGAGTCAGGCTGAGAATGCCATCTTTATATTCTCCATGAACATTAGTATTTTGGACCCGAATTGGTAGAGGAATCACCCGGCGGAATTTACCATAGCGAAACTCACTGCGGGTTACTCCTTTTTCTTCCGTGTGTCTTTCTAATTTCCGTTCCCCACTAATAGCAATAGAATCCGCCGTTACCTGTACATCAATATCTTCGCGATTCATTCCCGGAACTTCTAATTTCAGATGTAAGGCTTCCGGGGTTTCCTGAAGTTCCGCTGGTGGTACAAATGCTGAACCCACATCTTCCGAAGTAGTAGTTAAGCTATCAAACAAGTGATTCATTTGACGTTGCAGAGTGTCAATTTCCCGGAAAGGTTCCCAACCAAAACGAACGAGTGCCATAATCTTTTCTCCTGTTTTCTATCCTGGTTTACTTGAGGTTATCTCTTACCTCTTGTCTTACAGAATAGTCGATTTATCTCAGTCGTGGATTCGGTTTTAAACACTGAGAAGATAGCAATAACCGAACTGCTTTAGTTTCCCTTTATGGTACGTTAAACCGTACCTTAATGGTCGTGAAAAGTGAACCCGCCCCAATCATTTATCAATAGACATAGTACCCCTATCTCAGCCTGATTTCCTACTTGTCTTGCCTTTTCCCCACCAGCAGCGTTATATTTAGACAATCCACAAACTGAGGCGACTATGAAAATTTGGGTCAACGAACAGCTAGATCCCAATGGTATTATCTATTCTTGTATTGCTTGTTGTGACGAAACTCAAGCTATGGAATGTCATGAGTCTTTCCAAAACAATCTCACCGAAACTCAAAAAGAAATGGGTTGGGTAGCCAGACTCCGCACTGTCGAGTCTTGGGATGATGTCCCTGTTAGCGCCTTAAAACTCAATTAGAACCCCCATCAAATTAAAATCCAGCCCCAAAGTGCCGGGCTGGATGATCTTAAACATTCTCCCTGAGACTTACTACAAACCCATTAACCTAGTCAGCCTTTTGAAAGTCTAGGGAAGCCGAATTCATGCAGTAACGCTTTCCTGTCGGTCTTGGTCCATCCTCAAAAACATGACCTAGGTGAGCATCACACTTAGCACAGAGTACCTCTACCCGGCGCATAAACAAACTATTATCCTGTTCATATCGGACACTATTTTCGGAAACAGGTTCCCAAAAACTTGGCCATCCCGTACCGGAATCATATTTGGTTTCTGAGGTGAATAACTCATTACCACAGCAAACACAACGATAAACACCCTTTTCTTTGTTATCGTAATATATGCCAGTAAAAGCCCGTTCAGTTCCCTTTTTCCGGGTGACTTTGAACTGTTCTGGCGTTAGCTGTTGCTTCCACTCTGCCTCAGTTTTTTCTACTTTATCAACCATAAATGAGTCACTCCGATTTGTGTTCTTCCAAAACCTAACTTAAAACCTAATTCAACGCCAGCCATTTTTGAGCATTCAGGCGCTGAACCACCCCAAACACCAGCAAATCTAAAGTAATCCGGCGCTCATCTCCCAAAAATCCCTCGATCGCCGATGGTTGAGTACCATTAGCCGCCCAGGAAAAAAACTTTTGACCCTTAATATCCTCTTGGGGAAAGTAGATATTGAACTTCCTTGCCCCACCTTGCCAGCTTCCCGTCACCTGCCAACAATCTTCTGCAATTTGCAGGCTAGGCGGAAACTTCGCCTTGACGAATGCCACATCGAGATCTGTAATTCCCTGTTCCTCCAGGGCTTTCTTAACCGCCGGAATATAATGATTTTCGATAAACTCTGGAAACGGCTTATCCTCCACTGCCGGGGGTTTCTCCTTTTTCGCCTTGGCGGCCGGTTTTTTCTTTTCTTCTTCTGACATCGATAGTTCCTGAGTTAAAATTCACCCAAACGTATTCTATCGCTATTCGATCGCGATCGCCTTCCCCCAACAAACCTCCCCACCTTCCACAACAGTCACCCTCAGATAATCACATCAGTTTTCCTAATCTATAGCTCCCCATAGATTTAATATTCCAAAGATTGTTAAGAATTAATACATTTTTGTTGCTAATCTCTCGCAAAAAGTTGACGAGATTATGGGGGTTATGGTATCCTCAGATAAATCGCATCCAAGGGGTTACTCTGTCTTGATGCCAAAATAGAGGCTACAACCCTGATTATATCGTCGCCTAAATTATTCTCTCACCACAAGTTAAAATTCACGATGCACGAGTTTTGAAGCCAAAAGCGATCGCCATTTTTAGACCTATTGACAAAACCGACATTATGTGCATAGGATGCAATTTTCCGAACAGAGGGAATTTAAACCATGTTAGCCAGTGCCATATTAATCCTAGTGATGGGTTTTTTTGCTGGGGAACTTGCCCGCCGCTTAGGTGCGCCGCCTTTGATTGGCATGATTTTGATTGGCATTATCATGGGCAACGAATTTGGCAACTTAATTAGTCCAGAAGTCCTAGAAGCTGCCGATGATCTGCGACTGGTAGCCGTAATGATTATTTTAATGAAAGCAGGTCTAGGACTCGATCGCTCCAAACTAGCGCAACAAGGAACAGTCGCCCTCCGGCTAGGATTTTTACCCGCCGCCATAGAAGCCTTAGTAGTAGCGATCGCCTCAATATTCCTATTCAATTTTGACTTCATGACAGGTCTACTATTAGGCTGCGTAGTCGGCGCAGAATCACCCGCCGTTATTGTCCCCGGAATGTTGCGCCTCAAAAGCCTAGGCTGGGGTGTAGCCAAAGGCATTCCCGATGCCATTTTAACAGGTAGTGCCTTATCAGATGTCCTGCTATTATTAGTATTTAGCCTACTGCTAAATTTCCTAAGTTCAGGAAGCACAGAAGCCCTTAACCTAGGTTTCATTAGCCTATCATCCTTACAAATACTACCATTCCAAGTAATCCTCGAAATCGTCCTAGGATTAGCTGCAGGTTTCCTAGCGGCGCGATTATTAGTATTTGTATTAGTCAAGCAGACCTGGACGCGCAACGTAGTTCAAGACATCATCATCGCCGCCAGTTTAGGACTGTTTCTGGTAATTTTCAGCAACACCTTTCCCTACTACTCCGGCTATCTAGCCGTCATGGCGATGGGATTCTTTTTAATTGAATTTGATGCTCCCCTAGCGCGATTAATCCGCAATGGCTTTGATGTTTTGTGGATTGTAGCAGAAATTGTTTTATTTGTACTAATGGGCGCTACCATTCAGTTACAGGTTTTAGGAGATGTCTTGTTACCGGGTTTATTGTTACTAGCAATTGGTCTGATAATAGGTAGAGGACTAGGCTGGTATTTATCCACATTAGGGAGTAATTGGAATCTCCAAGAAAAGCTCTTTTTATTACCTGGAAATATGGCAAAAGCCACCGTACAAGCGGCCATTGGTGCTTTACCCTTGGCGGCGGGAATTGAGGGAGGGGAAATAATTTTAGCGATCGCCGCCTTATCAATTCTAGTAACCGCCCCCTTGGGTGCTTGGTCTACCCAAGTATTTGCGCCCAAACTCTTAGAAAAGGGAGAAGTAGACCCCACCAAAGTAGCCGTTAAAGGTCATCCAGTTTTCTTAGCTGCTGTAGACCCATCACCCCTATCCACTTCTGTATTACTAAAAGCCGCCGACCTAGCGCGGCGCAGCCATGGTAAAATCATCGTTTTATATGTAGATAATGTGGTAGACGAACCCGGAAGATTACACCTCCAAAAACAAGCCCACCAACTTCTAGCAGATATCCGCTTTGAATTTCTAGTATTATCAGGATTAGTCCCAGAAACCATTATGAAAACCGCCACCAGTCGCGGGGTCACTGATGTAGTGATTGGTAAAAAATCCACTGACGGTAAAAAGGTCATGGTACATTCAGTCTCTCAAGCCGTTTTAGAGATGAGTACAATTCCAGTAATTACCGTCTTAGGAAACTAGAAAAAGTAGAGACAAGGCGGGTGTCTTGTCTCTACAATTTGGTAGTGTTAAATCTCAGCGTAAGCACGCTCAACTAAACGTCGCGCCAGAGTCTGAATACCCGTATGAGTGTAGTAGTTAGTGGTCATGTCTAGGAAAGCCGCCACATAATCCAACTTATCATCAGCGATATCAACAAAACTCTGGAGGTTGCTAACTACCTTAGAAGGTGTCAATTCATGATCGCTAACAAAACCACTCATCCAACCCGTGACCGAGTTAAAACTTTCCTGAACAAAATGCAACTTTCCGTCTGGGTCTCCCCCAGGAATCATGGGATTAATCCGTTTAAAACCCTCACTTTTCTCCAATTCAGAGGGAGTCAAATTCGCAATAATACTCAACCCCTTTTGAATAAAATCAGGACCCAAAGGAATTAACCCATCCAAACAGACCAAAGCCGCCATACGCATGATAGACTCGCCGCCATAGTTAGCCAGAGAAGCGACAAAATCGCCGATACTATCCCCAGGAATGCCATTAATTTGGCAAAATGCCACCAATTCAGTGACCACCTTTAAAGATAAATCGATCGCCTGTGCTTTATCAGCTTTGGGGGTCAAGTTCCCCAGAAAACCGAGAAAACTGACATTCTGACTAATTTTATTAGCCAGCGCCGCCGTCCCCAAAGCCGTCCCCGCACTGTCAATGGTTTGATATAGCCAAAGTGCGCGCTGATAGCCCTGAGATTTATCATTATAAAGCCAGAGGGCGCGCTCACTGATATCCTGAATCAGACCCGGATCATCCTCCCCAGTGATAGTTTTAACGGTATTTTCAAAACCTACCAAATTATCCCACTGACCAGGAACCGCAAAATCTAGCCCCCGCAATACCATCACAGTTATCCCACCGGTAGGGAGTTCATCAACCAATTCAATAATAGACTTACTCACAATGCAGGCTCCTTGCTCCCAAAAACTTGACAGATTAACGTAATTGTGCTATACCAGAGAGATTAAAATTTTGTAACCAGACTTCACGATCGCTGGGAGTAAAAGACTCAGAACTAGATTGAACCTTAACCTGAAAGCGATCGCCTACCAATAGCGCCGTAGTGTTTCTACCCTGAGTCACCGCCGGATATCCACCAATTCTCTGGGTAGACTCCTGAAACTTGCGGGCGGCGCTAGGGTTATTAGCCAAATCATTAATCGATAGCAGCGCCAGAGCATCACCACCACGAGAAAGTTGCGCTTGAGCAAATCCCTCTTTTTCTTGGCGGAAGGTAACACTATAGCCATCGGCACCCCTGGGAAAATATCGGTTAAACTGACCGCCAGGGAGAGGTTGAGCATCTGCGACCTGTTGAACAGCCCCGGTAGTACCAGTATCAGGCGTGCTGGTGGTTAGATCTCCGCAGCCGGAAACCAGCACCGATAGACTCAGGACAACCGCCCAGACTAACTTGGGAAAATAGTTGATTTTGATCATGGTTCCCCATTTGTGGAAGGACAGCGAATGGGACATTAGCCAAAAAGCTAATCTGATTTTATGCTATCGGTGAACTACACAAGCATTATCTGGATTTCCTGACTCAATGATGATTAATTAAACTTGTATCAAAGGAGATATCGAGATTTTCTCATAGCAAGCTAAAATCTACGGTTTAACTTCTATGGTTATTGCAGCATGGTCAATCTCACACCAAATCCGAGTTTTAGTGTCACCCTGCGCTTACAATTGCCCAATAAAGCGGGTAAGCTGGCCAGTGTTGTTCAGGCGATCGCCAATACTGGGGGAAATATGGGTCCGATTGATCTGATCGAACAAACTCTCCATACCACCGTCAGGGAGTTCACCGTTGATGCTTCGAGTACAGAACACGCCGAGGAAATTATCGAATCGGTCAAAAATCTACCCGAATCAAAGCTGCTGAAAGTTTACGATCGCACTTTTAACCTACATCGCAGCGGCAAAATTAGCATTCATAGCAAAATCCCCCTTAAATCCCAAAGCGACCTAGCCATGGCTTATACTCCCGGTGTGGGTCGCATTTGTCGGGCGATCGCCGATGACCCAGAACAGGTCTATAATCTCACCATTAAACAAAATACCGTCGCCATTGTCACCGATGGTAGTGCAGTTTTGGGTCTGGGAAATTTAGGACCCGGAGGGGCTTTACCTGTCATGGAAGGTAAGGCTATGCTGTTCAAGGAATTTGCCGATATTGATGCCTTTCCTATCTGTCTGGATACTCAAGACCCTGATGCGATCGTAGAAACCGTCAAAAATATCGCCCCGGTGTTTGGTGGCATCAATTTAGAGGATATCGCCGCCCCTCGCTGTTTTGAGATTGAAGCGCGACTGCGAGAAATTCTTGATATTCCCATATTTCACGATGACCAACATGGTACGGCTATTGTCAGTTTAGCTGCTTTAATCAATGCCCTGAAGTTGGTTAACAAATCCATAGAGGAGGTCAAGATTGTTTTAAATGGGGCGGGGGCTGCGGGAATTGCGATCGCCCGACTTCTCCGAAAAGCTGGGGCTACTCAAATTATGATGTGTGATTCTCACGGTATTCTCTCCAAGGGGCGATCGGACCTCACCCCCCAAAAACAAGAATTTGCTGTCGAGTTATCTGGGACTATTGCTGATGCTATGAAAGGGGCTGATGTSTTTATGGGGATCAGTGTTCCCGGTGTGATCACCAGGGAAATGGTTAAATCTATGGCTAGTGATCCCATTGTATTTGCTATGGCTAACCCCATTCCTGAAATTCAGCCGGAATTAATCACTGATGATGTGGCGATCATTGCTACCGGACGCAGTGATTATGCTAATCAAATCAATAATGTTTTGGCATTTCCTGGCATTTTCCGGGGGGCTTTGGACTGTCGGGCTTCCACTCTGACTATGAGTATGTATTTGGAAGCGGCGGCGGCGATCGCTGCTTTGGTGACAGCTAATGAGTTGAGCCCTGAAAATATTGTCCCCTCCGTTTTTGATAAGCGTGTGGCGATCGCTGTAGCTGCAGCCGTCTCCCATACTGCGCGCCAAGAAGGAATTGCTCGCCGTTAGAGTTTAACTATTGGGGGAATTTTCCCCCACTCCTACTCACCATTCCCAAAATTGCCATAAATACCCGCTCACAGCCTGGCCAACTTGTTTAATTTCATGATCAAAATGTCAACAACTACTCTATTATATTGGGCGGGGAGTTTTGAACAGGCTCCACCTCTATGATACGGGGCGCATATTTTAGATCGATCATAATATTGACAGGAGAAACTCAATCAATGGAGCAAAGAGGTGTAACAGTCTGGTTTACAGGCTTGAGTGGCGCGGGTAAAACCACCATTAGTCAAGCTGTAGCCGAAAAGCTGAAATCTCAGGGATATAAATTAGAAATTTTAGATGGGGATATCGTCCGCACTAACTTAACCAAAGGCTTAGGGTTTAGCAAAGAAGACCGCGATGAGAATATTCGCCGCATTGGCTTTGTTTCTCATTTGTTAACTCGCAACGGTGTGATTGTATTTGTTTCGGCAATTTCTCCCTATCGAGAAATTCGTGAGGAAGTCCGTCAACGGATTGGTGATTTTGTCGAAGTCTTTGTTAATGCGCCCTTAAATGTTTGTGAAGAAAGGGATGTTAAAGGACTCTATCAACGGGCTAGGGCTGGCGAAATTAAAGGCTTTACTGGTATTGATGACCCCTACGAATCTCCCCTAAATCCTGAGATTGAATGTCGCACCGACCTCGAAGAACTTTCGGAAAGTGTTGATAAGGTGATTCAAAGTTTACAAAAATTGGGTTATTTAGGAGCTTGAATAACTCACGATTATCAGGGAGGTAACAGGGACTAAGCCAGCACTGAGGGGAATTGATTAACTCTCCCCTTGGGGTTCTGGCTAACTCTGTTAGGTTCCTCGCTTCAATGCTAATATCCAACCTCTGGGATGCTGTTTAACTGCAATTAATCAGATAATTATCAATATATTAATGGTCAATTATCCATGAGTGACTTATATATTTCTTGGTCTGAATATCACCAAAAAATCGAAGTTTTAGCAGCTAAAATATATCAATCCCAGTGGGAGTTTAATCAGATTATTTGTCTGGCTAGGGGAGGGCTACGAGTTGGGGATATACTCTCGCGTATTTATGATTTACCCCTAGGGATTTTGGCGGCTTCTTCCTATGGCGGAACCGGCGGAAAAATCCGAGGAGAACTTCATATCGCCCATCATCTTAGCATGACTACAGAAAATTTGGGCGATCGCATTTTGTTAGTAGATGATTTAACTGATTCTGGGATTAGTCTTCAACGTTCGATGGTTTGGTTAACAGAACACTACCCTGATGAGATTACGGAAATTCGTACAGGAGTAATCTGGTATAAAAGTTGTTCTACCTTTGTCCCCGATTATTATGTGGATTTTCTGAGTAATAATCCCTGGATTCATCAACCCTTTGAATATTATGAACAAATCCAGCCCGCCGATTTAGTCCACAAGGTGAATGGACTAGATTCTTAAACAAAATTAACGTTTAACACCAAGGTATCATATATTTGATAGTCTTAATGGTTGTTAAACTGTACACTAAAGCAAACCACAGTTGAAAGCTAATGTCAGAGATTGAATCGAATCTCCAGATCTTGATGCGAACCTTGAGACGGAGACTGCATTTATCCCAAGAAGGGTTAGCCCAAAAACTTGGGGTGTCTCGTGGTAGTGTCAATCGTTGGGAAAATGGTCGCGGTGAACCTTCTCAAGCGATTCTTAATAGTATTCACCATCTATGGGAATCGGTATGTGATGAAGATGAACCCGAAGCCAGAACCTCTTACCTCAATAATGTGCCCAAATTTCGACAGTCTGATGTAATGCGGATTTTAGGAGTATCTCACCAACGGGTCAGAATTTTGCGTATTCGCCAGACCCTAAAATTTTATTGGGATGAAGAAATGAATACTTGGGTTACATCAGAAATCGAAATCAAACGTTATCTACGTCGCAAAGGAAAACGATTAAGATACAAGGAAATGCAGTAATCAAGCTCTAGCCCTATTTTCGATATTCCTAGCCCCAGACGATACGCCCATAAACCTATCCCAGGGCGGTTAGTTTTCATCTGTTTACAGCTACCCAAAGGGACAGGAAGCGATCGCCTCTGCCGTCACAGTGCATCGGACTAATTATAGCACAAAATTACTCGAGTTAATCAACTAATAATATGACTCCAACAAGCTGGAAATTACTATTTATATCAACCCCCGTAGGTCCCCTCGGTTCAGGATTAGGCGGGGGAGTCGAATTAACATTATTGAATATGGCAAAAGCCTTAAAAAGCCGAGGTCATGATATAACCGTTGTTGCGCCTTCTGGGTCAGTGTTAGAGTCCCTATCAATTATAGAAATTCCGGGGGAACTACAACCGATCGCCCAAAATCAAGACCGAGATTCTCTGATTACCATACCCGAAAATTCTGTGTTAGGAAATATGTGGGAATATGGGCGACAGGTACAGACAAACTATCATGCAATTGTCAATTTTGCCTTTGATTGGTTACCATTTTATCTCACCCCCTTTTTCGATACTCCCATCGCTCACTGGGTCAGTATGGGTTCCCTAATTTCCGCCTTAGATCAGATAGTTGGTCAGGTGATGAAACAGTTTCCGGGGACTATCGGATTTTATAGCCATATCCAAGCCGCCACCTTTGGTTCAGACCTAGACTATGCTTGTTTAGGAAGTGGCTTAGAAATGGAGCGCTATCAGTTTTGTGAGCAACCCCATCAACAACTAGCTTGGATGGGGCGTATTTCCCCGGAAAAAGGCTTAGAGGATGCGATCGCGGCGGCGGATAAAACAGGTATCCCTCTGGCAATTTTTGGCAAAATTCAGGATGATCAATATTGGCAAAATATCCTGAATACTTATCCGAATGCACCCTTAAATTACCGGGGATTTTTGAATACAGATGAACTACAACAGGGTCTGCGTCAATGTCGGGGTTTATTAATGACTCATCGCTGGGTAGAAGCCTTTGGAAATGTCGCTATTGAAGCCTTAGCCTGTGGGGTTCCCGTGATTAGTTATCGACGGGGAGGACCCGCCGAAATTGTCCGAGATGGTGAAACGGGTTGGCTAGTTGAACCCGACAGCGTAACGGGTTTGGTCGATGCGATCGCCAAATTAGAGCAAATTGACCGCCGCCAATGTCGCGCTGTAGCCGAAAAGGAATATTCCTTAGCAGCTTTAGGCGATCGCTTAGAAAAATGGTTATCTGATGTTACCCGGCTTAAAAATTGAACTGAGGATGTATCCTAGGATTGAGTTTTTCCTGGACAGGTTTTCCTCCCTGTAAATGTTGGCTGGCGATCGCCTGAACATCCTCCGGTTGAACTCGATAGTACCAAGTCTCATCGGGAATTACCCGCACCGTTGGACCTATATTACACTGTCCTAGACAGCCACTAGCCTCCACCTTCACATTAGGGATATCTGCATCCTCAAAGGCTTTCAGAGTCTCCTGGGAACCATTCCGCAAGCAGGACTGATGCTGACAAACCAGGACACACCGAGATTGATCGGAAGTCGTTTGTGGTTGGGGTGGCTGGGTTTCTGGCATTTGGGAGGTTTTGCTAAAAATTTCCATACTCCCATTATGTACAAAACCCGATCGCTAAAGCCAGGCTATCATTGCTGAGAAGGTCTCACCTCCAAAACCCCCCTATCTGTAAATACCACCTCAAATACCACTGTCTGACCCGAAGTTTCCGCCGCCATAGCATCAGATTCCACTAGAGCAGGTAGAGGGGTATTATCAACGTTTTCGGAAGCCTCAGAAGACTTAGGTTCAAATTCAGCGATCGCCCCCGTCGGAGTCACTGTCACCATATAACTGACCACCGTAGGAACCGGGGTTCCTTTCACAGTCCAAGCCCGGTCAATTTTATCGTAAATAATATTATTCAATTCTTCAATATTCACCGTCGTCTCAGGAGCAGCCGCTACCTCGTTTCCCGTGGTCATCTCAGCCGTAGGAGTTGGGTCAGGAGTCATGGCTGCTTCAGTTTCCGGGGACTCTGATACTTCTGTAGTTTCTGGTGTAGTTTCTGGAGTCGCAGCAGTAAGGTCCTCCGTAGTTTCTGGGGTCTGGGGTTCAGAAGCGATCGCATCAGGAGTTTCTGTTGTCTCCGTCGCCGTTGTCTCCTCTACTGGTGCCGGAGTCGCCGCCGTTTCTGGTGCATCAGTAGTTGTCGCTGCTGTTGTTTCCTCTGGAGTAGTTTCTGCCGTTTCTTCCACCACAGAGGCGGCGGGAGTAGTCACCACTTCCATACTACCCTCAGATTCGATCGCCATAGTCGTCTCTTCTTCCGACTGAGTTGTGGTTGTGGTAGCTGGGTCAGGACTAACCATCAGCGACCCAACCACCGCCATCATCACCACCGCAATTAGGGCTACAATAGACCCAGTTTTGAGCGCCGGGGACATTTCTGAGGTAGTCGTGGAATTATTGACATTTTGCTGAGGGATAAGTGGTTCATTTTCCGGGGTTTCCGGGGAATTATCTTTATGGGAATACATATTCAGACACCTCTGATGATATCAATGTAAATTCGCGCTATATTGTAGATGCTTTCCGTAGTCTTGCCAACCTCTGGCTGGCTGGCTTCCAATTAAACCAGGATTTTTAATACTTAAAAATATGGGTATTTTTGAAAGTAAGTGTGAGGCGATCGCCTCCATTTTGTGACAAAAGCGATCGCCAGCACCACCAAACCCCAAAACACAGACCGATTTTATAGTATCCCAGTAATTATTAAAGTAACTGATTATACCAAAACCCTAGCGCAGATTGAGAATTGCAGATACCGCCGCCAGACTTTCCTCATACAAAACATCTCGGCCCCAGCGTTGTAGCTGTTGCGCCATCAGATATTCTGCCTTTTGGTCTGTAACCGAAGTCACTTGTTCAGTCTGACAAGACTGGGCGCTACCCCCCGCCTCCATACGCATACAGCCAGTAGTTTCCGAACAGAGAATAGTGCAGCAATTAGCGCGAGGATTAGTAGAAGTCAGGCGCAGACCCACCAAATCTCCCGGAATTTCCCCAGTATCTGCCATAGGAATAGCAGCGAGTTCCCCAATAATCTCCTGATTATCAGGACCACGGAACTTAACGTGCTTGAGGTCATAGTCTCCCCCCGACTCAGTAAACTCCACTGGTTCCCACTGCAAACGACTAGCAAACCAACCCAAGAACATCAAAGCCTGAGCCGCATTACCCTTTTCATAGTCGAGAGTAATATGGTCAATATCCCCAAGAGACATCCGACGTTCTGGGGGGTCAAAAGTAGCAGCCGCCAACTCCTGCCAAGGGGAGAGACGATGCCAATTCAAATCAGCAATGTAGGTTTCTTGATCAATAAGTTCCTGCATTTTGAGTAATTCCGATTCCGGGTCGCTGAAATAACAGGAATCGACAATCACACAATTACTGCAACAGGACAAATGCTTAAACAATTCTTGTTCCGGGTTAGGGGTAGCCTTCCACCAGACAAACTTAGGCAAATCCGGAATCAATAGGGATGTTACCACATGGCCCACCCTTTCCAAAGCCGCCTTAGTACCTCGGAGGGTGACATATTCACAACAGATCAAACCCTCTTCCTTATTGTTTTTTATGGGACAATAGGCAGAAACCTGGGCAGTAACTCCGGTATCTTCTCCCAAAGTAGGACACAGGGTGATAATGCGGCAGGGATTTTGGTTAGCAATAGTTTCGCTGATGCTAAATCCGCGAGCATCAATATTTCTAATCTTTCTCTGTTCTGGGGTAAGTTTAGCAAACTCAGCCCGTAGGTGTTCCAGGGTATCCGAATCTACCCGCCCGGTAATCGGCAATTGATAAGCCTTTTGAGCATCACGAACAGCATCACGGGTCTGTGTACCATGAATACCATCGATCGCCCCTTTATAAAAGCTCAAACCCCCCAGGAGTTGCTGAAACTCTTCGGGTTCATAAATTACCATACTAAAAGTAGCAGCCCTAGTAGCGATCGCCGCCGTTTTACCCTGACCGGAACTTTGACTAAGCCAGATGCTATCAAGTTCTGCCTCAATTTCGCTCAGAGAAATATCCTTTGGTTTTTGGAGTGCAACAAGTGGTGTATTCATACTTAACTCAGTAGCTATTGATTGAACGCGAACAAAAGTTATAGACAGACCCAAATATCAAAGCCTACGCCAACGGCGACCATCCCGGTTCAGCAATAGTTCCGCCTCCACAGGTTCCCAGGTTCCCGCCTCATAAAAAGGGATACTATCTGGCGCAGCCGGAGCATCCCAGGCTTCCAATACCGGAGTTAGAACCCGCCAGGACGCTTCCACCTCATCCCCTCGCGTAAATAGAGTTTGGTCTCCCAGCATACAGTCAATCAATAACCTAGCATAAGCATCAGTGCTAGGCTTACCAAAAGCCGTATCATAGCGGAAATCCATATCCACCGAGCGAGTTCTCAGGGAATTTCCCGGAGTTTTCACCTCAAAGCGCATCGAAATTCCTTCATTCGGCTGAATTCGCAGCGCCAACACATTAGGATTAGCCTGTTTAGCAGCAGATTGGAACATTAAAAAAGGCACTTCCTTAAACTGAATCGCGATTTCCGTAACCTTCTTAGGCATTCGCTTACCAGTACGCAGGTAAAAAGGTACACCCTTCCAGCGCCAATTATCAACACTAAGTTTCAAAGCCGCATAGGTAGGCGTAGTAGACTCTGGTGATGCGCCATCTTCGTCACGATAGCCCGGAACCTGCTGACCATTCATCCATCCCTTGATATATTGTCCTCGGACTGCTGCCGCTTCTAGGTTATTAAAATCAGCCAGACGGGTAGCTTGTACCACCTTAACCTTTTCCGTGCGGATACTATCAGCATCCAAAGAGTTAGGGGGTTCCATAGCCGTGAGCGAGAATAACTGCATCAAATGGTTTTGTACCATATCCCGCAGCGCCCCAGCCGTTTCATAATATCCCGCTCGTCCTTCCAAGCCCACCGTTTCCGCTACCGTTATTTGTACATGATCAACAAACTGACGATTCCACAACGGTTCAAAAATAGCGTTAGCGAACCGAAACACCATCAAATTCTGTACTGTTTCCTTACCGAGGTAGTGGTCAATACGGTAGACTTGCTCCTCAGTGCAGACATTACGCACCACCCGGTTAAGGACTTGCGCCGAACCCAGGTCACGACCAAAAGGCTTTTCAATAACTAGGCGTTGCTTTTTGGGGTCTTCCAACATTCCGGCTTGTCCCAGTTGTTGGGCTGCTTCTCCAAAAAACCTAGGAGCCACCGATAGATAAAACACCCGATTTCCACGGGTTAGGCGTTTCGAGTCTAATTCCGCCAAAAGGGATTTTAGCTTTTGGTAGCTTTCCTGTTCGTCCATATTACCCGAACAGTAGTATAAGCCTTGGGCGAAGTTATGCCATATTTTTTCCGATTGTAGCCCGCCGCCAAATTCTTCAATACCCTGTCGAAGATGCTCGCGAAAATAGTCATCGCTCCAGTCTCGGCGCGCTACCCCAACAATGGTTAATTCTGGGGGTAACTTACGTTCGAGGTGCATTTGATAAATGGCGGGAACTAGCTTACGCTGGGTTAAATCGCCGGAAGCCCCGAAAATTACTAAAATTTGGGGTTCGGGAATGCGGTCTTGTTGTAGACCAACGCGGAGGGGATTTTCTGAGAGTGTAACCATCTAGGCTGTCGTGAATAATTAAGTTAACAGAGGTTGCCGGATTTTGTTGCCGGATTTTATGATTGATCTAAGTTTCGCTTTCGCGACGTTTGCGATCGCTTATAAATGACTCCACTAAACCTACATCCTCTTTACTACCAATAATCAGAGGCGTGCGTTGATGGAGTTTTTCGGGAACCACATTTAAGATATCCTGACTACCCGTACTAGCGCGACCCCCCGCCTGTTCCATTAAAAAGGCCATTGGTGCCGACTCATATAATAGGCGCAATTTACCATCAGGGTTTTTCACTGTTCCCGGGTATAGGAATACTCCTCCCTGACAGAGGATGCGGTGAATATCTCCCACCAAAGCCCCACTATAGCGGGCTGTGTAGCCATCATGGCGGTGAACATAACGGATATAGTCTCGGTAGCATTCCTCCCACTGCCAAAAATTACCTTCGTTAACACTGTAGACCGGACCATGTTCGGGAACTTTGATGTTTTCCTCAGCCAGGATAAATTCCCCCAGACTGGGGTCTAAAGTGAATGAATGAACCCCCGTACCAATTGAGTAAACCAGCAGGGTGCTAGGACCATATAGGATGTATCCAGCAGCGATTTGTTTATGACCGTCTTGCAATAAGTCTAGGGCTTCTCCTTCTTCGTCGTAACCTTCCTGTTGACGGATCGCGAAGATGGAACCCACATTCATATTAACATCCAGGTTAGAGGAACCATCTAGGGGGTCATAAAGCAGAGTATAGCGTCCGATGGGGCAGTTTTCCGGGATGTAGTAGGGTTTATCCATTTCTTCGGAAGCTAGGCGACACACTAAGCCGCTTTGTTTGAAGGTCGAGATAAAAACTGCATTGGAGAAAAAATCCATTTGTTTCACTTCTTCCCCCTGGATATTCACTTCTCCCGTAAATCCTAGGGTTCCTTCTACCAACCCCGCCCTTGACAGACGACGGGCGATCAGTTTCCCCGCTAGTCCAATGCGGTTCATCAGGGCGCTAATATCTTGAGCATCTGGACCGAAACTTTGGAGTTGCTGTAAAACGTGCCGCGATAGGGTTGTACAGTCGCGATCTAAGTAGTATCCTCTATCTAAACCTAGGGGATCTGGCTGCATTTGACCGCTTGCTGTCTGTACCATAAGTTAAATTCTCCGTTGAGTTCAGGCTGAGTCGATGTCGATACTGTAGCCTTGGCTTCTATTGTAGGGAACTGTTGGGAGTTTCCGGTTCAGCCTTTAGGCAAACTTTAAGATCTCGATCGCTTATCCTKAATATTTGGMTTAAACTGTTGAAAATTCCCTTATTCATGGTTTGCGGTTGCTTAGATGAAGTTAAAATTTACCCCGGTTTTGCTGTTGATCATGTTTGTGGTGGCTTTGGCGGTTCCTATGGTTTTGTCTACTGGGGGACTGGTGGTAGCCGAGGAAGTGGCTAATGTTAATTTAGAATTGCAGCCTACCTGTGGGGTTAGACCTACTACTAATGTAGCTGTGGCTTCTACCCAGGTGGGTCCCCCTATTGAACAGCCAGCACCTTTGACCCGGTTTCGTCGTCCCTTAACTCAAAATTACTCTGGTCATACTCCTCAAGAATATCAGGCGATCGCCAATCAGACTAACTACGGCCAGCGGTTTGTCTATGATATCAATGGTCAACTGAACAATAATCAGCCAATTATTGTCCTCCACGAAACTGTTACCACCAGTCAAAATGCCATTAATTTTTTCCGCACTCGCCACACTTCCGAAGATAATCAAGCCAGTTACCATACCTTAATTACCCTCAATGGGGATATTGTTTATATTGTCCCTCCCGATTTAAGGGCTTTTGGCGCAGGAAATTCTGTCTTTGTTGGTCGTCGCGGTGAAGAAGCCGTCAGGACTCATCCTAAATATCCCGCTTCTGTCAATAATTTTGCTTATCATGTTTCCCTGGAAACGCCCGTAGATGGCATGAATAACGGGTCTAGCCACAGTGGATATACTATGGCTCAATATCAGTCTTTGGCTTGGTTAGTTTCCCGCACAGGGGTTCCTAATGACCGCATTACTACCCATCAAGCTGTTGATAGATCTGGTCATAGATCTGACCCCAGAAGTTTTAATTCACAGCTTTTTTATCAACTTCTCAATAACTACCCCAGAACCCAGGAAATTATCATTGGTTGTCGGGTTCCGGGTTCTCAAGGATAATTGGGGTTTGATTGACTCTCAATAGTTATAGCGTTTCTCATATCCATAAGGTACAGCCCGCTCAAAGAGAAGCCGCTGCGCGTCTACACCCCAAACCCCTCTCCCATACGGGAGAGGCTTGTCCTGAGCTTGTCGAAGGGGGCTTTGAAAAGTACCTCACCAATCCACCGAACCGCTATAATAGTTAATTGGGCGGGTTAATTACCCGCTTTTTTTATTTCCTGAGCTGTGGTTATTGTTGTTGGACTGAATAACCTTGGTCGCGCAACATTTGGATGATACTATCTTCTCCCACTAAATGACCAGCACCAACGACGACCAAATAGTTTTTATCATCTTCTAAAAACTTCTGTATTTCGGTCATCCATTTAATGTGGCGATCGCGAAAAAGGCGATTTCCCAATTCTGGAGAATCTTTAAAGCCAGTAATTATCAAATTTTCTAAAGTCTGTTTGTCTCCCGACTTCCAAGCCTGTAGCATTTGTTGAAATGAGTTTTCTAAGGTGTCAATTTCTTTGAGGGTTTGTCTGAGCATCTCATCTTGTTGTTCCCAGGACAGGCTATCAAATATCTTGAGTTGGTCGCTCATGGTTTCTAAACTCATGATGGTTTTGTCTTGGGCGATCGCTTGCTCAAAAAAGTATCTATCCACACCATAAAGCGGGTCAAAACCCAGATTTTGCAGTTGTAATGACATCAAAGACATCGACACAAACCACGGCTTAAAATTCGCAAATATTTGGATAGGATATTGCAACTTTTCCAGGGTTTTTTGAACCAGATGATAAGTTTCATCACTGATTAAATCTAGCAAGGTTTTACCATCTGGCGGCGTAGCTATTTCTAGCATAATATCTTGGCTTTCCAGACTTTCCAGGTCATTGATATTCAGTTCAAATACCACATTATCAGCTTGATTAAAAGCATCAGTCATTACTTGGGGTAAAGGATAATCATCTGCACTCAAAACATGAATAGAACCCAAAAAATAAA
Source organism: Arthrospira sp. PCC 8006 (assembly GCF_046480465.1). Lineage (NCBI taxonomy): Bacteria > Bacillati > Cyanobacteriota > Cyanophyceae > Oscillatoriales > Microcoleaceae > Arthrospira > Arthrospira sp. PCC 8006. Next base: position 1,689 of record NZ_PKGG01000001.1, on the reverse strand, counting down.
CTTGATTTTGGGGAGTTTCTACAGACCAGAGAAAGTGTTTAGACTCCGCCGCGTGTAAATGTGTCACCTGGTGGGAAGCATAAATAACCACCAACGCAGTAATTAGACCCGTGGTAACTAATTTTCCCAAAGTAGTTACCAACAGGGACTTGATGAATTTTCGCATAATTAACAAATTAATAGGATTTGATGGTTATTATAACGGTTGGTCGGGGTATCTGGTATAATTATAGTGATTTTATCTAGGGAGTGAGACACTCCCTAACTATTAGGGACTATTCCTCATAAGCCGCCTCGGTAACTTTCCCACGAAAGACAAAGTATTGATAAATGTTGTAAAACAACATCACCGGAATTAAAGCACCGACAAAAATAATCATAACCACCATTGAACTGGGGTCAGCCGCCGCTTGATAAATGGTAATTGTCGGGGGGATAATATAGGGAAAAACGACCATTGCTAATCCCAAAAAAGTGAGGACAAAAATTAAAATTGTCCAGATAAATGGGGTTCTTTCTTCCTGACGAGTTAGACTTCTGAGTAATAACCCAATTAAGGCTATTCCCAAAATCGGGATTAGGGAAAAGATATAAACTAGGGGTTGAGAAAATAAGCGATCGCGGGCTGATTCATAAAAAATCGGCGTTACCACAGTGATTATAATCGCGCCGATTAAAGTAGTAATAGCCGCAAGTTTAGCAGTTTGATAGTGAGTTTTTTGTAACTCGCCTTCAGTCTTCCAAATTAGATAGGTAGACCCAATCAAAACATATCCTTGAATCAAAGTTAATGCTACTACTATAGTTGGGAAACGTAACCAATCCCAAGTAGTGCCAATAAAATGACCGTTAGCATCAACCTTAATCCCTTCCAGAACCCCACCGAGGGCGAAACCTTGACCCAAAGCCGCCAGAAAACTACCCGCCCCAAAGGCAAAATTCCAGAATAACTTATTAGTAGCTTGTTCGCGAAATTCAAAAGCTACCGCCCTAAAAATTAAGCCAAAAATCATCACAAAAATCGGCACATATAGGGCGCTAAGAATAGTGCTATAAGCCAGGGGAAACGCGCCAAATAGACTACCCCCCATCAACACTAACCAGGTTTCATTAGCATCCCAAATATTACTAAGACTGGTCATCAGGATGCTGCGGCGTTTTTCGCTGGAGGAAGTGATAGACAAAATTCCCACCCCCAAATCAAAGCCATCTAGCATCACATACAAAAACAGGAATAAAGCCAAAATTCCAAACCAGACTTGAGGGAGTAAATATTGCAAAGTTTCCATTAATTCTTCTCCGGGGTGATGACTTGATGATGGGTGGGGGCGATGTAGCGATCGCCCCTAATTTTCGGGTAAGATAAAACCAGAGTTAACCTTGAGTTTCTGCTGGTCTTTCGTCCGGGGAAAACTGACCGGGGCTAGTATCAAAAGCCGGACGAACTCCACCAGGAATAGCCAACTCCAAATTCGGACCACGGCGGATAATTCGACTCCCAAAATAAATCGCAGTCACGAAGAGCAAACTATAAACCACAGCAAAACCCACCAAAGTAGTTAAGACATTTTCCGGGGGTAAATTAGAAGCAGCATCAACGGTGCGAATTTCATTATAAACCGTCCAAGGTTGTCGTCCTACACAACGGACAGTCCAGCCAGCCTCAACCGCAATATAACCCAGGGGTGC
>NZ_PKGG01000393.1:0-2451 GCF_046480465.1 Arthrospira sp. PCC 8006 | reverse complement strand
TTTTGGTGATTTTGCCGGACAAAGGAAAGTGCTCGATAATCTCGAGATTTTTGTAGCGGCGGCTAACCAGCGTGGAGAAGCCCTCGACCACGTACTGCTGCATGGCCCTCCGGGTTTGGGAAAAACCACCTTGTCGTATATTCTTGCCAATGAGCTTGGCGTGCACGTGAAGTCCACCTCCGGACCGGTACTTGATAAACCCGGCGACTTGGCGGGACTCCTTACCGGATTAGAAGAGCGCGATATTCTCTTTATCGACGAGATTCATCGCTTGAGTCCCGTGGTGGAGGAATACCTCTATTCTGCGATGGAGGATTACCGCATCGATATTATGATTGAAACCGGGCCGAATGCCCGTAGTGTGCAAATCGACTTGAATCCGTTTACACTCGTGGGAGCAACCACTCGCTCGGGTTTGCTTACCGCTCCTCTTCGGGCGCGTTTTGGAATCAATGCCCGCTTGGAATATTATACCACTGAACTGCTTTCGGATATTGTGGAGCGATCATGTACTATTCTCGGAGTGGAAGTTGTTCCCGACGCCGCAGTGGAAATCGCCCGCAGAAGTAGGGGAACACCGCGTATTGCTAATGCGCTATTACGGCGTATTCGCGACTTTGCTCAGGTGAAAGGTAACGGGGTAATTGATTTGGAAATTACGCGTTTCGGACTCGAAGCGTTGCAAGTTGACGAGAATGGTTTGGACGATATGGATAATCGTTTTCTTTTGGCAATCATCGACAAGTTTGCCGGTGGTCCGGTGGGAATGAAAACCATTGCTACGGCTGTAGGTGAGGAGGCGGGAACGCTGGAAGAAGTATATGAGCCATACCTCATTCAAGAAGGATTTTTGGTGCGTACGGCTCGGGGTCGGGTGGCCACCGAAAAGGCCTATCGTCATTTTCAACGCGATTACCGCAGGACTGCTCAGGGCGGACTTTTCGATTAGGTTTTTTCCCAATCATTTACACTATGAATGCTCGTGATAATGCCGAAAAAATCAAGCTATGGGCTCGAGAATTGGGTTTTTTGGGCTGTGGCATCAGTAAGGCAGGATTTCTAGCCGAGGAGGCACCTCAGCTTGATGCTTGGCTGAAACGCGATTATCACGGAAGCATGAAATGGATGGAAAACCATTACGATAAACGACTCGATCCAAGGCTTCTTGTGCCCGGCGCAAAGAGTGTGGTTTCACTCATTCTCAATTATTTTCCCGATAAAAAACCAAAGCACGAAGATGCACCTAAGATTTCCCGCTATGCCTACGGCGAAGATTATCATCGGGTAATGAAGGATAAATTATTTCTTCTGCTAAACAAAATCCGGGAGGAAATAGGCGAGGTGGAAGGCAGGTGTTTTGTGGATTCTGCACCCGTAATGGAAAGAGCCTGGGCCAAGAAGGCCGGTTTAGGCTGGGTGGGGAAACATTCACTTTTGCTCACCAAAGGCACGGGGAGTTATTACTTTATAGGGGAGTTGATCATCGACTTAGAACTCGAACCTGATGTAGAAGTTTCCGACCACTGCGGTAGTTGCACCAAATGCATGGATGCTTGTCCTACCGATGCCATACCCAAGCCCTACCAGGTCGACAGTAATCGTTGCATTTCACATCTCACCATCGAATATCGCGATGCCATTCCTCAGTGGTTTTCGGAGCACCTGGATAATTGGGCTTTTGGCTGTGATATTTGTCAGGAGGTTTGTCCTTGGAACCGTTTCAGTAAACCGCATAGTGAGCCAGCTTTTGAGCCTCATCCTCAACTTTTGGAAATGAATAGGCAAGAGTGGATGGAAATCACCGAGGAGATATTTCGTGAAATCTTTCGCCATAGTGCGGTGAAGCGCACGAAGTATTCGGGGTTAAAGAGAAATTTACAGTTTATTCAAGATTCTACAAAATCGAACTAGTATTTAGGTATCAAGCATAAAAAAAGGCCGCTCAAAATGAACGGCCTTTTCAGTATGAAAAATCGATTCTAATTAGTGAACCATGATTTTGCGAGTTGTGCTAAACTTCGCTCCGTCATTGATGCGAACGATATACACGCCAGCAGGAACACTACGAAGAGCAACTTCTTCACGAGCATCAGTACCGTTTGCAATTACAGTACCATTTTGTACAACCTGGCCGGCCAAGTTGATGATATCGTAGTTGATACGGTCAGACTCTAGCAAGCCCTCAACGTTGATGAACAAAGTTCCGTTAGAAAAGTACGACTTGTCTTGGGTGTTTTGGAAAACGTAGTCGGCAACACTTACAGTAGAAGTGTAAACGATTTGGTTGCAATCTTGCCAGTTGGTTGAGTCAAGCTCGCCACCAGCAGCAACCCCCCAGTGAGCTACAATGATTCCACACACATCAATATTGCCGCTTTGACCTCCATTAACATTGATGTTACGGTTAAAGTTAACAGATTGATTAGCAGCTAAATCGGTCGACAAAATGTT
>NZ_PKGG01000389.1:0-2542 GCF_046480465.1 Arthrospira sp. PCC 8006 | reverse complement strand
GGTGCGGGAGTTGGTGCGGGAGTTGGTGCGGGAGTTGGTGCGGGAGTTGGTGCGGGAGTTGGTGCGGGAGTTGGTGCGGGAGTTGGTGCGGGAGTTGGTGCGGGAAACTCAAAACCCTCTGGTCGAAAGAGAATTTCCCCGCCACCACCAGGTAAAGTTTCTCCGGCTTGTCCGGTGAGGCTTTGCAAGCCTGAGTCAGTTTGTTCAAGATAAACAATGGAACTGGTAGCGATCGAAACAGCTTGTAAAACTGGTTGTTCAGGAATAAATAAGAGTTCCCCATTGGCTCCGGTCATGGTATCCCCGATCGCCCCCCCAAAGGTTTGAAATTTACCAGGAATGGGGTCAGCGGGAAAAATTAATTCAATATTATTAGTGCTTAGTAGACTATTACCGGGAATAACTCGGCGAGATATGAGAGCGAGGGTGGTCGGGATATTAACACCAGTCATAATGGGACTCCTTAATAGTGATCAAGTATTAGGGGGAAGATGGAAACAGGGGAGGATATGGGTTTAAGTGTTCTCCCCTGGTTTGGTAAATCAGGAACTATGGCTAGATAATAGTGAAATCATTAGAGCCGATAATGGTACTAATGTTATCCGTCGAAGGATCAATTGATTCCAGAATAGCCAAGTCAAAGGCGGGTAAACTGTCATCAGATAAGTCCGGGTCAAAACCGAGAATATAGTTACCTCGGAAGCCTTGATAGGTGAGGTTATTCCGGTAGAGGAACAAAGCGGAACCGCCATCTGAACCCCTTTGATTTTTGAGAGCGGCGTTAACGGCTTGAATATTATCAAAGGTGTCTTGGAAGATAATTAATTGTCGTCCGCTAATGTCAGTACCTTCTGAGCCGAGAGCGCTAATGATAGCGCTTTGGAGGGGTGCGGCGGCGGTGCCAACGGTGGGAACTAACCCCTCAAAATTGTTTTCTCCAGACAGAATTAAGAAGCGATCGTTTCCTGGATCTTTAAAATCAGTAATAATATCGACTCCCTCGCCGGGGTTGAGGTAGTAGAAGACATTGTTACCGGAATCTCCTGTGAGTAGGTCAGAACCGGCTCCCCCAGATATGGTATCATCTCCACTGCCACCATAGAGGGTATCATTGCCACTGTCTCCAAAGATGAGGTTGTTACCATCACCACCATAGACCTGATCGTTACCTGGTCCAGCAAATACGGTATCATTACCTGGTCCGGCTATAATCGAATCATTCCCAGCGCCGCCAAAGATGCTGTTATCACCAGCACTTCCCTCAATGGTGTCGTTACCTTCACCACCAAACAGGGTGTCATCTCCTTTGCCGCCAACGATAGAATCGTTACCCAGTCCACCAAAAATGGTGTTATTACCAGAGCCACCAATGAGGGTATCATTGCCCGGTCCTCCTTGAATTAGATCTCGACCAATTCCACCCCAGATGAAATCGTCGCCGTCATCTCCAAATAATTGGTTATCGCCTCGCTCAGTAATTATGGTGTCATCACCATCACCACCAAAAATGGTATCGTTACCTGTGCCACCAGTGAGGGAGTCATTACCAACACCACCACTGAGTAAATTACCATCATCACCGCCGATAATGGTATCGTCTCCACCTTCTCCAAATAGGCTGTTAATTCCACTACCACCAATGATGGAGTCGTTACCGGGTCCACCAAAGATAGAGTCGTTACCTTCGTTACCCAATAGGGTATCGTTTCCTTCTCCACCATCAATGACATCATTACCACTTCCCCCCACTAGGGAGTCATTTCCCGGACCTCCTTCGAGGATATTTCGACCGCCAACACCCACAAGGGTATCATTACCACCAAATCCTTGAATGTACTCACTCAAGGCTGTACCAACTATGTTGTCATCTTCATCAGTTCCCTGAATGAAGTCATCCACGACTGAGATACTAAAGATTTGCTGGGGTAAGGTGGCGACACTATCTGTGAGTCGGAATACTAAATCATCTACGCCAGACTCTCTACCAGAGGTGTAGATAATAGCACCAGTATTAATGCTTTCTTGGCTAAATCGATCGCCAGTTCTAATGCGATCGGTGGAGGTGGTCCCCAATCTCTGCATAATACCAGCTTGAGGCTCTCTTAATACCTCATAAAATACCTCAGTCGGAAGATTGTCTGGGTCTTCGGCAAATAGGTTATTAACTGTGATGGTTTGTTGCTGAGTTGGCAGTAGGATAATCCCGCGATTAACTACTAATTCTGGCGGTTGATTAACCTGTATAAATACAGTGGCTTGGGCAGTGTTACCACTACCATCAGTTATGGTATAGGTAAAGGTTTCCGGCTCTACAAAGCCAGGATTAGGAGTATAAGTAAATGTTCCGCCTCTGGGGTCAGCAGGACTTTGGATTAAGCCCCCCCCAGTGGTCATGGTAAATTCAATCACCCTAATAGGTTCCCCTTCAGGGTCGCTATCATTGGCGAGTACGTCAAAGGTCACTGGTTGGTTTACCCCTCGTCTCACCCGGTCATCAACTGCGTTAGGTGGCAAGTTGATAGGGGGTGGGGGTGGCGGAAGT